>JBCDJA010000412.1:0-2731 GCA_038748465.1 Pseudomonadota bacterium | reverse complement strand
GCTGGCCATCGAGAAAGACACGCGCTTTCTCCCCGCCCTGGAGGCGATTGCTGCTGCCTATCCGGGACGCCTCACAATCGATGCAGCAGACGCCTTACGGCTTGACTGGTCTGCGCGGTTAGCACCGCTTGCTCAGCCCCTCCATTGTGCGGGCAATTTGCCCTACAACATCGCCTCGGAACTCCTGATCCGCTGGCTATTGCTTGCAGGCTGGCCACCCCCGTTTGCCAGCCTGACACTGATGTTCCAGAAAGAAGTCGCAGACAGGCTCACCGCCCCCCCCGGCGGCAAACCCTATGGGCGGCTGTCGGTCTTGGCCCAGTGGCGCGCGCGGCCCACCGCGCTCTTTAGCCTGCCTGCCACGGCCTTCACCCCCAAGCCGGCGGTCGCCTCAACATTGGTGCGTTTAGAGATCAACCCAGCGCCGGCTGACGCGGACCCTGAGATATTGCAAAAGGTCACCGCAGCGGCCTTTGGCCAGCGGCGCAAAACCTTGCGCCAGAGCCTCAAGACGCTCATTCCCGCCCCAGAGCCCGTGCTTGCCGCGGCCGGGATCGACCCTCAGCTCAGAGCAGAGGCGCTCGACGTTAAGGCCTTTTGTGCCCTTGCCCGCGCGGTTAGTGCTTCAAGCTGTTGATGAAATCCGGCAACCCTTCGAGCCGGCGAAGGCGCGCACGCTCCGCCTCCAAAATGGCCTTTGCCAGGGCGATGGACCGATCAAGCGAATCGTTGAGGATGATGTAGTCATATTCAGCCCAGTGACTGATTTCGCTATCTGCCTTCGCCATGCGCTGGGCAACCACCTCGGCGCTGTCCTGCGCCCGGTTGCGCAAACGCTGCTCCAGCACGGCTTTTGACGGCGGCAGGACGAACACCTTCACCAAATCTTCGGCCGCCGCCTGGGCCAATTGCTGGGTGCCCTGCCAATCGATGTCAAACAGCACATCCCGGCCCGCAGTCAGGGCCGCCTCCACAGGCGCGCGCGGTGTCCCGTAGCGGTTGGAGAAGACGCTTGCATGCTCCAGAAACGCCTTTTCAGCGACCATGGTCTCGAAAGTCTTTTCGCTGACGAAGTGATAGTCCGCGCCGTCGACCTCCCCGGGCCGGGGCGCGCGGGTGGTCACGCTGATCGACATCGATAAGTTCGCATCGCCGTCAAGCAAGGCTCGGGCGAGGGTCGATTTGCCGGCGCCAGACGGGGAGGACAGCACAAACAAAAGCCCCCGCCGCGCAATGGGCAGGGTTGGATTTTGTGCGTTGGACCCCGGTTTAGAGGACGCCACGGCACCCGCCCCTATTCAATATTCTGGACTTGTTCTCTAAGCTGATCGATTCGGCCCTTCAGCTCCAGCCCACTCGCCGTGAGAGCCGCATCCGCCGATTTTGAGCACAGGGTGTTCGCCTCGCGATGAAATTCCTGCACCAGAAAATCAAGTTTTCTGCCCACAGCATTGTCTGACTTCAACAAATCGCGCCCGGCATTTAAATGGATGCGGAGCCGATCCAGCTCCTCACGCACATCCGCCTTGGCGGCAAGGAGGACGATCTCTTGGGCGATCCGATCCTCAGCCACAAGATCCGGGCCGCCGAGATCGGCAAGGGTTTTGGCGAGGCGGTCGCGTATGGCGTCGACCTGCCCGTCCGCCTCCCCGCTTGCCTGGAGGACGAGCGCTTCAATCTCATCGAAGATCGAGGCCGTCAGGGCAGCAAGGCGCGCTCCTTCTTCTTTGCGCGCGGCCACAAGCGACTCAAGGGTCTGTTCAAAGCCCTGTTTGAGGGCCGCAAGTGTGGCCTCGCGGGCGGCCTCATCGCCGGTCTCGCGGGTTTCGAGAACGCCGCGCAGGGCCAATATCGCCTCGGCCCGGGGCGGTGCCACCGCAACCGTTTCCCCAATCGATTTCATCAGGCCGAGTACTTGGGCAAGCGCAGCCTCATTGACGGCCAATTCCGATTGGGCGGCATCGGTGCGCACCTGGAGGCTCGCCTGCAGGCTGCCGCGCTTGAGGGCGTTTTGGGCCAATGTGCGTAAGGGGGCTTCGAGGCTTTCAAAACCGGAGGGCAGACGCAGCCGCAGATCAAGGCCCTTGCCGTTGACGCTGCGCACCTCCCATACCCAACGCACCCCCTCATGCACCCCTTCCGTCCGTGCAAAGCCGGTCATACTCGACAACGCCATGGGACCTGCCTTCCTTGCTCCGAGGGGTACCGAGGGTTAGTTGGTTGTTCGTCGCGCAGCCTTGCGGGCCTTTTCGATTTTACGCCAATTGGCCACGTTTTTTTGGTGTTGGGCGAGGGTTTGGGCAAAGACATGCCCTCCCGTCCCATCGGCAACGAAATAAAAGTCCGTCGTTGAGGGGGGGTTCAGCACCGCCTCAATTGCGGCTTTGCCCGGATTGGCAATCGGGGTCGGGGGCAAACCATCGATCTGATAGGTGTTGTAGGCCGTCTTCCGATCGATTTCGCTGCGGCGGATCCCACGCCCCAGGGGCTCGCCCCCGGTGATCCCATAAATAATCGTGGGGTCAGACTGAAGCCGCATTCCCTTGCGCAGCCGGTTGATAAACACCGCAGCCACCAAGGGGCGCTCCTCGGCCACCCCGGTTTCTTTTTCGACAATCGATGCGAGGACCAAGGCCTCTTCTTTGGTGGCGATCGGCAGGCCTTGGGCTCGATTGGCCCAGGCCTCATCGAGGATCGCCGTTTGGGCAGACCGCATCCGCTCAATCAAATC
>JBCDJA010000411.1:0-2744 GCA_038748465.1 Pseudomonadota bacterium | reverse complement strand
GGCCCCTCACACAGAAGGGAGGGCGGCGCTCTAACAGGCGCCGCCCTTTTTTGTTGGGCGGTTTCTGGAACAGGGCCAACGCTCAAGGGCTGGTGTTTCAGACAAGAATTTTTTAGGTATTCGTTGTATGATGCGCGTCACGTGATGCGGCATACAGTTAACAAAGTCCTGATTCAGCAGGGAGCGGAGGTGGGGCGGCGATTTGTCGAAGTCACTCAAACCGGTAACCCCCGGTGATATTCTGCTGCATGAGTTTCTCGTGCCGCTGGACTTATCGCAAAACCAATTGGCGCGGGATATCGATGTGCCGCCCGGCCGGATCAACGAAATTGTCCGGGCACGGCGGAGCGTAACGGCCGACACGGCCCTGCGGCTTGGTGTCTATTTCGGCACCACGGCTCAGTTCTGGCTCAATTTGCAGAACCGATATGATTTGGAAATGGCGGAACAGGCCTTCGATGCGGCAACGCGCAAACGCATCGCAAGGCGCAGACCGGCAGCGGAATAGCCTCGCTCTCTTGGCGCGTCTCCCGGGGGGGCACTTGAGGCGTCACTTAAGGCTTCAGGCAGCCTCGAAAAGCTGGTCCACGACATCAAAGAGGACGACCGTGATGTCCGCATCCCAAACCCGGTCGATGTCAATGTTCAGTATCAGGTCGGTTTCTTCATACCCAAGCCTGTCGCCCGTATCGGCAAAATTACCGTCCGAGGCCCAGACGCCGCTGTCCCGGTCGCCCTTTAGATTGACCCAAGCAGCCAGCTCAAAGAAATCGTCCTCCGTCGACACTTCCGCGATCCCGTCGACAACGTTTAAGGCGGACCCGTCGAAATACGCATCGCCCAAATCGAGCGAGAGCACATCCACCCCCACCTCGAAATCGTCGATCACGTCCCAGGTACCGGATCCGGTTTCATAATCGTCCGTAGAGAGGCTAAAAATATCGGAGCCGCCACCGCCGAAATAATCGTCATTGCCCGGCCCCCCGATCAACGCATCAGCATTCGGGCCGCCGGTCAGAAAATCATCGCCCCCTGCGCCGTCCAACACGCCCGTGCCGGCCTCAATAGTCAGAAAGTTGTCTTCCCCATCCCCGATGAGAAACGACACCAAGTCGCTCGCGCCCGGAAAGCCGCGGGCAAGGCTGACGGTGACATCCTCGATGCCGGTGATGACCGCGCCATCATGGCCGCCGCCAATCGCCGTTTCGAGGTCGAGATCGATGATTTGGTCGGCGAGGCTCGCCTCCAGGAGGTCAAATCCCGGCCCGCCATCGATGATCCCTTCAAAGACCCAGCTGAGGGAGGCGCCGATATAGCCGATCTGATCATCACCGGGGCCCGCATCGATGACGTCGATCGTTTCGAGCCACTCAAGCTCGATCTCGCTCGGTGTGACGCCGAAAATGATCGGGCCGTCATCCCCCTCGCTACCGAGGAGGGTTACGAGGCCGTCCCGCTCCACATAGGACCAGGTGCCAAGCCGGCCTTCGATCTCCGGCGGCAAGGGGAGAGGTGTCGTCATGGTACGCGTCCAACCTGTTTTGTACCGCCCAAAAGACCCATTGGGCGTTTGTTAGGCAGGACGCTAGCACGGTTGGGAGAACAAGGGAGGCTGAAAACGGCGTAACCCGCGCCCTTCAGCCGCTCGGGGCCCTGCGCGCGAGGGCGGGCACTTTAGCCGACAATCGCCGCCTCGGTGCTCTCGCGCACACTGCTTTCGGTTACCTCCGGCGCGAGCTCGACGATTTTAAGGCCGCCAGGCACCACATCGAACACCCCGAGATTGGTGATGATGCGGTCGACGACGGCCTTGCCAGTGAGCGGCAATGTGCAAGCCTTGAGAAGCTTGGTTTCGCCGGCCTTGTTGGTGTGGTCCATGATAACCACAACGCGTTTCACGCCGGCCACAAGGTCCATCGCACCGCCCATACCCTTAACGAGCTTTCCCGGGATCATCCAATTGGCGAGGTCTCCCTCTTGGGAGACTTCCATGGCGCCGAGAATGGATAAATTGATATGCCCACCCCGGATCATCCCAAAGCTCTGGGCACTGTCGAAATAGCTCGTGCGGTCGAGTTCGGTAATCGTTTGCTTGCCGGCATTGATCAGGTCGGCGTCGATCTCGTCCTCGGTGGGGAAGGGCCCCATACCGAGCATACCGTTCTCCGATTGCAAGGTCACATCGACCCCATCGGGAATGTAATTGGACACCAGGGTCGGGATGCCGATCCCAAGATTCACATAACACCCGTCTTCCAGTTCCTGCGCGGCGCGCTCGGCCATTTGAACGCGTGACCAGGGCATCGGTCGGTCCTCCTTATGCGGCGCGTGTCGTGCGTTGTTCGATGCGTTTCTCGTGCTCGCCTTTGAGAATGCGCTGCACATAGATACCGGGCGTGTGGATGAGATCGGGGTCAAGCTCGCCCATGGGCACCAGCTCCTCCACCTCGGCAACCGTGACCTTGCCGCACGAGGCACACAGAGGGTTGAAGTTTCGGGCCGTCTTGCGGAACACCAAATTGCCGGCCGTGTCCCCCTTCCAGGCCTTGACGATGGCAAGGTCCGCCACGATGCCCCGCTCGAGAATATAGGTTTCCCCGTCGAAGTCTTTGTGCTCCTTACCCTCGGCGACAATCGTCCCAACGCCCGTCTTGGTGTAAAAGCCCGGGATGCCCGCTCCGCCGGCGCGCATGCGCTCTGCCAAGGTCCCTTGCGGATTAAATTCAAGCTCGAGTTCACCGGAG
>JBCDJA010000410.1:0-2744 GCA_038748465.1 Pseudomonadota bacterium | reverse complement strand
GCGGCAGCGCGGGGCCACCACGCGGATGTGGGCGGGCTGACGCCAGGCTCCATGCCGGCCTTTTCCCGCACGATCGACGACGAGGGTGCGATTTTTCGGGGGTTGAGGATTGTCGGCTCAGGCCACTTCGATGAAGACGTTGTTCGTCAAACGCTTATCGAAGGCGCCTACCCAGCCCGCAACGCGCCTGAGAATATCGGTGACTTGAAAGCTCAGATTGCCGCCTGCCAATCGGGCGCCCGAGATCTTGAAAAAGCCGTCACGGACTTCGGCAGATCCACGGTGCTCGCCTATATGGCGCATGTGCGCGACAACGCCGAGGCATCCGTCCGTAGGGTGATCGACCGGCTTAAAGACGGGGAAGCAACGGTGCGGGCCGATGCCGGCTGGCAGGTGCAGGTGCGCGTCACCATCGACCAAACGGCACGCCGGGCCAAGGTGGATTTCACCGGTAGCAGCCCCCAACAGCCAACAAATGTGAACGCACCCGCAGCGATCGCGAAGGCCGCCGTGCTCTATGTGTTCCGGTGCCTTGTGGACGCGGATATTCCGATGAATGAGGGGTGCCTTGCGCCCCTTGAGATCGTCTTGCCGCCTGGCAGTGTCGTCAATCCGGACCCGCCGGCTGCGGTCGTTGCCGGCAATGTCGAGACTAGTCAGATGATCGCCGACGCGCTGCTCGGCGCCTGCGGGGCGTTGAGCGGCAGCCAAGGCACCATGAACAACCTCACTTTCGGGACCGAGGGCAAACAATATTACGAAACGATTTGCGGCGGTGCCGGTGCCGGGCCCGGTGTTAAGGGCGCCTCGGCGGTCCACACCCATATGACCAATTCAAGGCTCACAGACCCTGAGATTCTGGAACAGCGTTACCCTGTCCGCCTACGCCGCTTTACGATCCGAAAGGGGTCTGGCGGAACGGGGGCCTGGCGCGGCGGCGACGGGGCCATCAGAGAGCTGACATTTTTGCAGCCCGCCACCGTCTCCCTCCTCACAGGTCACCGCCTCGTGCCGCCCCTCGGGCTTGCTGGTGGCGGCCCCGGCGCCTGCGGCGAGAACGCTGTGGAACGGGCAGACGGCACCGTTGAGCCAGCGCCGGCCATCACCCAGCTGGACCTTAATCCCGGCGACACCTTGATCCTCAAAACCCCCGGCGGGGCTGGATTTGGCACCGCTCAAGACCTGCAGGCCGATGACACCGGGACAGGCAGCGGCAAGACGCAAGCGGAGGAAGGAAACGACCCATGACGAAAACGATTTTAATTACGGGTGCCAATCGGGGGATCGGCCTCGCCTTGGCTGACGTTTACGTAAAGGATGGATGGTCGGTCATCGGAACAGCCCGGGAGCCGTCCGAGGCCTCGGACCTAACGGCCCTCGGATCGGTCGAGGTCATGGCACTCGACGTCGCCAATCAAAACAGCATCAAAGCCATGGCCGACGCGCTGCACGAACGCCCCATCGATTTGTTGATCAATAATGCAGGCGTCATGGCCCCGGACGAGGCGTTGACCGAAGTCGATGCCGCAGCCTGGCAAACGGCCTTTGCCGTCAACACCATCGCCCCGCTTCAGGTGACGGCTGGGCTGCGATCAAGCCTTGCGCACGGCGGGCCCGGCCTTGCGGTGGTCGTGACCAGCATCATGGGGTCCATCGAAAACACCAGCTCTGCCAGCTACTTATCCTATCGAGCCAGCAAGGCTGCAGCGAACATGGTGGTGCGGGGCCTTGCGAGCGACATGCGGTCTGTCGGTGTTTCTGTCATCGCCGTCCATCCCGGTTGGGTGCAAACCGACATGGGAGGCAGCGGCGCCCATCTCAGCCCGGCGGAAAGCGCTGCGGCTCTCAAGACTTTCTTTGGACGTGTCGGGTCTACTCACAGCGGCGGTTTTTACAACATCGATGGATCGCCACTCGCCTGGTAAACACCGTACACATCAGGTCTGTTCATGTTGCAATGCGTAAGAACTGTGCAGTGCAGCGACGTTTTCCTCTTGTGTCCGGCGAAAAGTTTGCCATCATACTTTCGTCGGAAAGATAAGAAAGAGGAGCAGCGAATGCTCACAACTCTAGCCAGATCAGACATGGCGTTACCGGCCCTCCTGACCGGGGCAGCCTTTCTGTTCATCAGCGCCGTGATCCTCGGCGCATTTTAGAGTCCCTTCACCTCTTCTGACCCAGGAAGCGTGCAAAAGTCCGGACCGGTCGAGACCCCCTCTCGGCCGGTTCGGCCTTTTTTGGGGCCTGCCTTAAGCGGCCCCCTTCTCCTGGAAATCAAAGCCCAGATTAGGCGCTAACCACCGCGCCATATCAGCAAGGGGCATGCCCTTCCGCACCGCGTAGTCTTCCAGTTGGTCCCGCCCAATTTTGCCGAGGCCAAAATAGCGGCTCTCGGGATGGGCAAAGTAAAGCCCGCTTACCGAAGAGCCCGGCCACATGGCGCAGGATTCGGTGAGGGTGATGCCAGCGTTTCGCTCTGCCTCAAGCAGCGAAAAGATGAGACGTTTTTCGGTATGATCGGGGCACGCAGGATACCCGGCAGCGGGCCGAATTCCCCGATAGCCTTCGGCAATGAGCGCTGAATTGTCGAGGGCCTCCTCAGGGGCATAGCCCCAAAATTCGGTGCGCACCCGCTGGTGCAACCGCTCGGCAAAGGCCTCCGCCAGCCGGTCGGCCAAGGCCTTAAACAAAATTGCGCTGTAATCGTCGTGGGCCGCCTCAAACGCCTTGGAGCGCTCGGCCTC
>JBCDJA010000409.1:0-2746 GCA_038748465.1 Pseudomonadota bacterium | reverse complement strand
CGCCGAACCAGGCTTCAAACCCTGGGCGCGCCTGATGCAGCAGCATCCCAAGCCCATCGACGGCCGTGAGCCCGCGGGCCCGGGCGCGGGCGAGAAGATCAGTCTCGAGAGGCGAATAGACGAGATCGGTCACCACAGCGTCAGCTGGAAGCGTATCGAGGGTAATGCCCAAAGCGGGCTGACCCGTCATCCCAAGGCTTGTCGTGTTCACAACAAGCGCGCATCCCGCGCTCATCGCCTCGGCCTCTGACCAGGGAATAGGGCGCAACCGCTCCCGCCCCAAATCATCTGCAAGGGCTTCGGCCCGGGCGAGGGTGCGGTTGGCAAGGCGAATTTCCGGATAGCCTTGAGCGCGAAGCGACCAAACCACCGCCCGCGCCGACCCGCCTGCGCCAAGCACAAGGGCAGGGCCAGTAGGACGGAGCCCGCCTGCACTACGTAGGTTTTCGATAAAACCAAAGCCGTCGGTGTTAGTTCCGTACCAGCCGCCCTCGGCCCGACATACGGTGTTGACTGCTCCCATAGCGCGGGCCGTTTCGCTGACCTCTGCGCAGAGACCCACCATGGCCTCCTTGTGCGGAAGGGTGACATTAAACCCGGCAAGCCCGAGCGCCCATGCCCCGGAGACCGCGTGCTCAAGCGCGTCCGGTTCAACCGCGAGCGGCACATAATCCCCCCGCAGACCCAACGTCTGCAACCAATGCCCATGGATCTGAGGACTTTTTGAATGGGCGATCGGCCAGCCCATGACGCCGGCCACGGGGCTCGCATCGGCGAGTGCAGGTTTTGAGCTTTCAGGTGCTGCACTCACAAGTCGAGCGCTCCGTGATCGCGCAAAAACTGCAAGAGGGGCAGCATGGGGAGCCCCATGATTGCATAATGATCGCCTTCGATGCGGGCAAAGAGATGCACCCCGAAGGCCTCGATTTGGTAAGCGCCAACGCTTGCAAGCACGCCATCGCCGGCCCGGGCCAGATACCCATCGATGGCCCCATCGGGCATGGGACGCATTGTCAACTTCGGGCGCTCAATATGGCGCCAGATGGCCGATCCGCCGCGCGCGATAACCGTTGCTGTACTGAGGATATGGGTTTTACCGGCGAGCGCCTGGAGATGGCTTTTCGCCTCATCCATAGTCTCCGGCTTGTCAAAATGGCGCCCTTCACAATGCAAAACCTGGTCAGCGCCGATCACGATTGCCTCGGGAAATCTTGAGGATATCTTGACCGCTTTCATCTCCGCCAGCACCTCTGCCACGTGATCGGCAGACGCGCCCTCCCCAGCAAGGGATTCCTTCACGATCGCCTCATCGACCCGGGACGGCTCCACTGTGAAATCTATTCCGGCCGCTGAAAGAAGCGCGCGCCGCACCGTACTTGCCGAAGCTAAGATGATGTCGCCTGGGCCCGTCATTCACCGCTCCGTTGGATGAGCTCCGGGCGGTCGGCCGTTTGTTCCCTGGCAGACAAGAGATTCATGATGGCTGCTGCGGTCTCCTCAATTGACCGGCGAGACACATCGATGATGGGCCAGCCGTGTTTCATGAACAAGCGTCGCGCCTCTTGGGTTTCAGCTCGCACTTTATCGAGGTCGACATAATCGGTCTGTGAACGATGTTTGAGCGCACGCAAGCGATTGCGTCGAATTTGAATGAGGTGATCCGGACTGGCCGTTAAACCGACAACCAAGGGTTTTTTCGCTTTAATGAGATCATCCGGAAACGGAATATTAGGCACGAAGGGAATGTTGGCCGCCTTGATGCCCCGGTTGGCGAGATAAATGCAGGTTGGCGTTTTGGACGTGCGGCTGACCCCGACTAAGATCACGTCGGCGGTGTTCACATCGGTCGGCAATTGCCCATCATCGTGGGCCATCGTGAAATTAAGTGCCTCAATGCGATTGAAATAAGCCGCATCGAGCTCGTGCTGGCCGCTGACCCGATGGGTAAGCTCGGTCTTCAGATAAGTTCTGAACACATTGAGCACCGGGTCGAGCACGGGCACACAGGGCACGCCAAGCTCTCGGCACTTCTCCTCCAACAGCTCCCGAAGCTCCCGGCTCATGAGCGTGAACATAACAATGCCGGGATCTTGCTCGACCTTGCGCAGCACCCGGTCCAGCTGACGGCGCGAGCGCACCAGGGCATAGCTGTGTTCAATCGGCTCGATATTATCGAATTGCACGCACGTCGCCTTGGCAACCGAGTTGAGGGTCTCGCCTGTCGCATCCGAAATAAGATGCAGGTGGAAAGCGTTTTTCTCCATGGAAGCCTGAGACATGGTTTGTGTGGAAAAGACCGCCGCTAAACCGGAAAAGTCGCCCAGTCTTAGCCGATCCGCGGCCGAATGAGATTCTTTTTCCCGGGTTAACCCGGCACCCGTCGCCTGTGTTGGCTCGTCTTGTGGACACTGCATTGTGTCAACATTGGTTGATAACCTCGCCGGCTCACCGAACGATCGTGATTATCGTACATTGACGAAACCCCCTGGATCCCGGCTTGTTGAAGCCCCAGCCCCATTTTTTCCCCGGTACTCACAGGGCGTTCTAAGCAGGCCCAGCTGTGTAGAATAAAACCCCAAATCCCGCCCTTTCAGGTTTTCCATAGTATCCACAGGCCTACTACCTCCACTTCCCTTTCAAATAAGATAAGGGATTGGGAGGGGAAACGATTAAGCCGCCCCCCGAGCGCCCCAAACCCGATAGCGACAAGCCCCCAACAGGTTCCCATGACGACAAAACCCTTTCT
>JBCDJA010000408.1:0-2774 GCA_038748465.1 Pseudomonadota bacterium | reverse complement strand
CCTAAGCCTACGCGAGCGATGGCTGCGGACGAAAGTCCGACTAATTGCCGATCCACGCTTCCAGCGGCTCTGCGAAAGACTACCCCTCGTTCGTCGGCGTGCCCGCAGCGAGGCCGAGGCCCTATTCGGGATCACATCGGGCTTTGTGCGTTCACAGATTCTCTTTGCCGCGCTTGACTTAGGGCTGCTGCGCGCGCTCCGGGCTGCACCGGCCACCACGCCGACCCTTGCGGCCGATCTTGCACTCAAGCCGGGTGCCGCGGACCGGCTTCTGCGCGCCTGTGAGGGTCTTAAGCTCATTCGCCGGGACGAGGCGGGCTGTTGGGCATTGGACGTCGCGGGGGCTGTTGTTGCGAACAATCCCGGCATCGAAGCGATGGTGATGCACCACGCCATGCTCTATCGCGATCTCGCCGACCCGGTTCGTCTGTTACGCGCAGGCCAAGATGAGGCACCAACAGAGATTGCCGGGTTTTGGGCCTATGCGGGCAAGACCGGCGATGCCGCTGTCGGTCAATTGCCGGCGCGGGCCTATTCCGACCTCATGGCGCTCAGCCAAGATCTGATCACGCGGGAAGTGCTGGCCGGCTATGGGTTCGGCAAACACCGTGTGGTGGCCGATCTCGGCGGCGGCGATGGAAGCTTTTTGCGCGCCGTGGCGGACCGATTCGACCATGTGCGGCTGATCTTGGTGGACCTACCGGCGGTCGCCGCGCTCGCCCAAGAGCGATTCGATGCCTCAGGCCTTGCCCTGCGGGCCGAAGCCTTGGGCGGCGATTTTTTCCGCACCCCGCCACCGGCCGAGGCCGATTGCGTGACCCTCATCCGCGTACTTTGCGACCACGATGATGGGGCGGTGCGTACCCTGCTTACCAATCTTCGCAGGGGCGCCAAGCCTGGGACCACTCTTGTCATTGCCGAGCCCATGGCCGGTTCCAGCCCCGGTGCCTCGGCGGCGGCAGCTTATTTTTCCTTTTATTTCCAGGCCATGGGCGCTGGCCGGTGTCGGCACCCCCAGGAGATCTGCACCCTGCTGACGGAGGCCGGGTTCGAACGCCCCAAATTGCGCAGCGCAGCAATGCCGCTCTTTGCCCAAATCATCACCGCGCGAGTACCAAGCCGAGGTTAAAACCATTTGACACTAGTAAGTGTCAATTTACAATGACACTCAGAGGAGAGACGCCGCCTCAATTTGGGCGGTGAGCACATGGGTATGCTGACCAACGCCGTCGTATTCGAACATCCTGGCCGCTTAAGTTTGGGCGATCTCGCACTTGCCGAGCCCGAGGCCGGGGATGTTGTGGTGACGATCCAGGCCTCGGGCATCAGTGCCGGTACAGAGCGCCTGCTTTGGGAGGGACGCATGCCGGCCTTTCCAGGGCTCGGATATCCCTTGGTGCCCGGCTATGAAGCCGTTGGCGAGGTGGTGGACGCGGGGCCTGAAGCCTCGTTTCGTGCTGGGGATCAGGTTTTCGTGCCCGGGTCCAATGCGTTTGACGGGGCGCACGGAATTTTTGGCGCGGCCGCCGAGCAGCTTGTTGTGCCCAGCCGGCGTGTCACTTCCTTGCCGGCGGGCCTTGAAGAAACCGGCATTCTCTTGACCCTCGCCGCCACAGCCCACCACGCCCTCGCCCATCCCCATAGCTCTTTGCCCGATTTGATTGTCGGCCATGGGCTGCTCGGACGGCTCATCGCGCGGCTTACTGTGGCCCTTGGCGGCGATCGACCGACCATTTGGGAACGCCAAGCCGCGCGGCGGACGGGCTTTGACGGGGTCATCGATCCCGATACCGACGAAACCCAAGCCTACGACACAATCATCGATGCGAGCGGCGATCCGGCCATCCTCGACACGGCGATCGCAAAACTGCATCGCGGCGGCGAGATCATCCTGGCCGGCTTTTACGCCACGCCGCTTCACTTCGCCTTTCCCCCGGCCTTTATGCGCGAGGCGCGGATCCGCGTCACGGCCGAGTTTTTGCCTGAAGACATTCACGCGGTCCTGGCGCTGATGGATCAAGATCGGCTGTCGCTTGACGGCTTGATTTCCCACCGCCGGCCTGCAAACGAGGCAAGCGGCGCCTATGCGACCGCGTTTGGCGACCCGTCTTGCCTCAAAATGCTCTTGACTTGGAGAGACGCCGCATGACCGACGGACCGACCACCCCTGCCGGCCGGAGCTATACGGATTATCTGCGCGATGAAGCAGACCAAGGCCCAGATCCGGTTGCGACCGGCCCCGTGACCAAGGAAACGCAAATCATTGCGATCTATGGCAAAGGCGGGATCGGCAAAAGTTTTTCGCTGGCCAATTTGTCCTACATGCTCGCCCAACTCGGCAAAAAGGTGTTGCTGATCGGGTGCGATCCGAAGTCGGACACAACGTCCCTGCTGTTTGGCGGCCGCGCCTGCCCTACCATCATCGAAACCTCATCGCGCAAGAAAGAAGCCGGCGAAGAGGTGACAATCGGCGATGTGTGCTTCAAGCGCGACGGCGTCTTTGCAATGGAATTGGGCGGACCGGAGGTCGGGCGCGGATGCGGCGGGCGCGGGATCATTCATGGGTTCGAGCTTCTGGAGAAACTCGGCTTCCATGATTGGGACTTTGATTATGTCCTGCTCGACTTCTTGGGCGATGTGGTGTGCGGCGGCTTTGGCCTGCCGATCGCCAGGGACATGTGCCAAAAGGTCGTGGTCGTCGGATCGAACGACCTGCAATCACTCTATGTAGCCAACAATGTGTGCTCGGCGGTCGATTATTTCCGCAAATTGGG
>JBCDJA010000407.1:0-2776 GCA_038748465.1 Pseudomonadota bacterium | reverse complement strand
TATACTCGCCAAGCGCGCCGTCCACGGTTGCAAATCCTGGATAGGGGGTATAAGGACTGGCCGTCCATTCCCACACATCGCCGAAGAGCTGTCCCACCTCTCCCTCCTGTGCGGGATCGGCGGGGCAGGGCACAGGACTTTTATCGACGGCGGGCCAGATGAGGAAATTTCCCTCATCGGCCTCGGCCCCGGCGCTTGCATATTCCCACTCGGCTTCGGTGGGGAGCCGCTTGCCGGCCCAGCGGGCAAAGGCATCTGCCTCAAAAAAGCTGAGGTGATGAACGGGCGCTGACGGGTCGAGCGGCTCAAGGCCGTGGAGCGTATACTGAAAGAGCGCGCCATCGCGTTTCAGCCAATAAAGCGGCATGCGCCACGCCTCGGCGTTGACCTGCGCCCAGCCATCGGACAGCCAAAGCGATACGCGCTCATATCCCCCGTCCTCGATAAATTCTTGGTACTCACCGTTTGAAACGGGCCGCGTGGCGAGCCGAAAGTCGCGCAAAAACACGGTGTGCCGTGGCCGCTCGCAATCATAGGCAAACCCCTCGCCCTCATGGCCGATCTCGCGCAGGCCGCCTTTAAAGCTGGCCCAAGCCCGGCGCGGGGCAGGGTGGCCCGCGCCCGGCTCTGGCACGTCAAACACAGCCGGGAACAAAGGGTTTTGCGCAAGGCCGTGCTTGACATCGGTCAGCATGAGTTCCTGGTGCTGCTGCTCGTGGTGAATGCCGATTTCAAGCAACGGCACAATCTCGTTCAGGACCGATTGGGAGGCGGTGGCGATGAGGTCTTCCATCGCTTCATCGGTCCGTCTACGGTATAATTTTATTTCCGCCACCGACGGGCGCGAAAGCACCCCGCGCCGATCGCGCGGCCATTGGGGGCCGACGGCCTGGTAATAGCTGTTGAACAGCATTTCGAAGGCGGGGTCCGGCGATGCATATCCCGACCCGTGGGGCTTTAAGATGAAGGTTTCGAAAAACCACGTCGTGTGCGCCAAATGCCACCGAAGCGGGCTTGCATCGGTCATCGATTGCAACATGTGGTCTTCGGTTGAAAACCGGTTGCTTATGGCCTCGGAGGTTTGCCGCACTTCCGTATAAAGAGAAAGACATCGCTCACAGGCGAGGGCATGGGGGGCTGGCTCACGATTTGTCGGAACGAGGGTCAGTCGGGCCACGACGGTCTCCGGGGCAAAGGGGGGCGGTGGATGGTACGCGCAAGTGTAAAAGGGGCGTTGGCGCATGCAGGGTCGTCGGAGCACGCAGGAGCCTCGGCGCGAAAGCGGCGTTGGCGCGGCCGCTCATCCTCATGCGGCGCCCTTTTTGCGTAATGCCGTACTCGATTGGGGGTGCAGCTGACCGGCCACAAACATCCAGGCAGGGGCTTTGAGGGTCGGCAGAAGGTCAGCATCGCTCGGATCGATCCTTGCATCCCAAAACCGTTGTGCCGCCTTGCACAGGCGCGCTCGCGTCTCGAAGGGGGCTCTGGCGAAAATGCCGATCGGCATTGTGTGGAAGATGGCTTGCCAGTCCTGCCAGTGTGGAATCTGTAAAAAATTATCCGCACCCATCAGCCAAACAAATCGCCCGCCCGGATAGCGAGAGACGATACAACGTAACGTCTCTGCGGTGTAGCGCGTTCCGAACTGCAATTCTAGATCGCTGATCTCAATTCGTGGGTCAATTGCAAGCTTTTGGGCCGAGGCATATCGCTTTGCAAAGGCGGCCATGCCCGCGGTGGACTTAAGCGGGTTTTGCGGGCTAACAAGCCACCAAATCTGGTGCAAGCGAAGCTGCTTGATCGCCAGCGAACTGATATGCAAATGCCCGTCATGGGCCGGATTAAACGATCCTCCCAGCACGCCGATCCGCATCCCCGGATAGACGACCGGCCGGTGCCGGGGCCAGACGGTTGGATTGTGCGCCGCCTTCAAGATCATCAGGGCCTGATGCTTCCCCGTCCGCGCACGATATATTTAAAGCTTGTCAATTGTTCCGCCCCCACCGGTCCGCGGGCATGAAGCTTGCCGGTCGCGATGCCGATCTCGGCGCCCATACCAAATTCGCCGCCATCGGCAAATTGGGTTGAGGCATTATGCATGACGATGGCGCTATCGATCGCATCGAGGAACCAGGCCGCCGTCTCCTCGTTGTCGGTAATAATGCTGTCTGTGTGCTGAGAGCCGAAGGCTTCGATGTGCTCGGCTGCCCCGGCGACCCCATCGACCATCCGCACTGAAATGATGGCATCGAGATATTCGGTCGTCCAATCGTCAGGCTTGGCCGGGACGACCTCCCGGTTGACGGCACACACCGCCTCGTCCCCGCGCACCTCGCAGCCAGCCGCCTGCAACGCCTCAACGAGCGCGACCGTTGTGCCCGTTGGGGCGGCCTTATCGATCAGCAGGGTCTCGGAGGCGCCGCATATGCCCGTGCGTCGCAGCTTTGAATTAATAACGACGGAAATCGCCATCTCCAGGTCCGCCTCCCGGTCGACATAGATATGGCAAAGACCGTCGAGGTGCCCCATGACCGGCAGACGGGCATCGGCCTGCACGCGCTCGATGAGGCTGCGCCCGCCCCGCGGGATAATGACATCGATAAACTGGTTCATGTCGGTCAGCATCAGGCCGACGGCAGCCCTGTCCTTAACCGGCACGAGGCTGATTGCGGCGGCTGGCAGGTCGGCGGCCAAGAGCCCATCGACGAGGGCAGCATGGATCGCGGTTGAGGAATGGAAGCTTTCTTTGCCCCCGCGCAAGATCACGGCATTGCCC
>JBCDJA010000406.1:0-2777 GCA_038748465.1 Pseudomonadota bacterium | reverse complement strand
TGGAGCGCTTCGTTCGAGGCCATGTCGAACGCGTTTTTAAGTTCGCTCTTATCTCTGACGATCCGCATGCCCCGTCCGCCCCCGCCGGCTGCGGCCTTAAGGATCACGGGCAAGCCGGCTTTTTCGACCTGTGCCTCCGCGCTTGCATAATCGGTCAAACCATCGCTACCGACAGCCATCGGCACATTGGTTTTTTTGGCAAGGGTGCGTGCGCGCACCTTATCGCCCAACTGGCGCATCGTCTCTGATCGCGGACCGATAAAAATAATGTCGTTCTTTTCGCAGGCCTCGGGCAGGGCCGGATTTTCAGCGAGAAAGCCATAGCCCGGATGGATGGCATCGCCACCCGTTTGTTTGGCGGTTTCGATAATTTTATCGACATTGAGATAGCTTTTTGCCGCGGCGGGCGGGCCGATGGACACCACTTCGTCTGCCAGTTGCGCGCCCATGCTTTCCTGGTCGGCTTCTGAAACGACTAGGACCGTCTTTAGGCCTAAGTTCTTGCAACTGTTGATAATCCGGACAGCGATCTCGCCTCGATTGGCGATCAGCACTTTTTTGTTGTCCATCGATGTGATCCTCCCGCGTCATTTCGATGAGGGTCTTTGCGCCCCCTTAAAGTCAAACATAAAGCCCTCGCGTCTGAGGCCGTCTATCGCGGCCCCAGGCCCTTCACCCCAACTTGTTCAGACAACCGAGTGTCTACTCGGCCGGCTTGATGAGCATGAGCGCTTGGCCCTTGGTGACGCCGCCTTCGTTCTCGGCGACGATTTTTTCCACTGTGCCCTTGACGCCGGCCGGGACGGACCGAAAGCACTTCATGATTTCCAGGAGGCACACAATTGTGTCTTCGTCCACCTGGTCCCCAACCTCCACAAAGGGCGGTTCGCCGGGGCTCGGCTTACGATAGAAAACACTGTTCACGGAGGCTTCAACGGCTACTAGGCTATCGTCGTCTGAACTCATCGTTGTCGCTTTCTCTTAAGATATTGGATTGGCTTTGACGGTGCTAAGGCGGTTTCAGGGGCGCCGGTCAGATGCGCCCCTTGTCCATACCCTCCGCTTACAGATACTTTTTGTAGGTGTCTGGGCCACCCGGCGTGCACTTGTTTAGTTCCTCAAAGCCGTTAAGCAGGAATTTGAGGACAAAGTTCTCACGCGTATCATCAGGTGACAGACCATACTGCTTTTTCACCTCCGCCTCCGAGGGTTCGGAATTGAGGTAGTCGATCAATCCCTCGGCCCGTTTGACGATACCCTTCGCCGCCGGAAGGCTGAGCAGCTTGTCCTTGATGTTCTGGTCCATATTGTTGACGCCCGCATCCTCAACACCGTAAATGCCGGCCGCAAATTCAATGCAGGAGTCCAGACATTCCTCCCAACGGCCGAGCTGGATGTTCAACACCGCCTGGGTGACGATGAATTGCGAGAACGGCGTGATCATGATGGGATGGCCCAGATCCTCCAGGATACGGGGGATCTCCTCCAGGACTTCGGGAAGTTTTTCTGGAATGCCCAATTGCGCCAATTGGGTTGTGGTGTTGGAGATCACGCCGCCGGGGATCTGGTGTTCATAACACTGAAGATCGAAGGGCAGATGGTGATTGTCGACCGGATGCCCGAAGCCTTGACCGATCTTGCGTAATCGCTCGTGAACGATGCGGCATTTGTCCAAATCGATCGTGTGCGACAGGCCCATCTTTTCAGCGTTCTTGACCATGTCGAAAATGTTGATATGCGACGAGCCATTGGCGAGGGGGGGAATGCAGGTTGTAAAGCGCCGCACGCCAAGCTCCATGCACACAACCGCATTGTAGGTCTGCAGACCGTTCATCCCGTGGGCGTGCAGCTCCAGCGGGGTATCGCCCGCAGCTTTTTGCATCGCCGGGACAAGCCGCCGAACGCGCTCGGGGGTGAGCAGGCCGTCGACGTCTTTAATCACGACCCGCTTGGGCTTGTATTTTTCCACGACCTCCTTGGTATAGGACGCGTAGTAGTCCTCGTTATGGCGTTCAGAATGGCCGATCGAGAGATAGGGGATGGGCTCCACCCCTATCTTCCGCCACATGGGGAACAAGATCGGGTAGGTCCGCTGCAACTCATCTTGGGTGCAGCTAATCAGCATCATTTCGCTGAGCTGCGGCATCCATTCTTTGAACTGCTCATAAACCATCCGTACGATGGTTTTGTTCTCCGATTGCCCGGTGATCGCGACTTGGGTTCCCAAATTCGCGAACATGATGTCGGACTTTGTGTCGCCCACTTTGTCGCGCATCATTTTAATGTTGATGCGCGGATCCTCCTGGAAGAACCGGGTGAAGACAGCGGGCATGCCCACATGAAACGGCATGTCCACACAATCGAACCCGGCCTCGGCGATCTCGCCAAGCACCGGCTCGATCATGTGATGGCTCATCATCATGCCCCAGAGGCTTTGCGAACCATCCCGCAGGGTTTCATCGGTTATTTGGATCGAGTTATCCGCAGTCATTCTTCCTCCTCGTGTTTTGTTGTCCCTGTGCGCGCGCTCGGTCGACGCACTGATAGTCAATTGTCAGCCTAGGGAGGTCTTGCTCCCGTCTGGGCCGTTCGCCGGCAACCCGGCTTTGCGCAAAACGCAGCGTTAGCCGAACCCGCCGCCCCGGCGCGGGGGTGAGGCGGGATCGGTGTCAGATCTGACGGCCTGCATCCTTCCAGTATTGGGCGCGCAGCTCCTTTTTTAGGAGCTTACCCACCGGGCTTATCGGAAGTCCATCAACGAAATCAACGGATTTGGG
>JBCDJA010000405.1:0-2792 GCA_038748465.1 Pseudomonadota bacterium | reverse complement strand
GCCTCAATCGTTGTCGTCATGGTGACGATGTTGCCGGCCCCATCGACGATCGTGAAATGGCTTGTGGATGGAACGTCCTCGGAGCGGTCGACGCCTAGAAGGTGGGCCGGGATGCGTCCCTCACGGACGGGTTTGTCTCCCGTCCCGGGGGTGTTTTCCGTGGGCGGCGCCTCGCCTTGCCCCTCGCCTTGCCCCTCATCGTCCCCCTCGCCTGCGCGCTCGCCCTCATCAAGGTCAGGCCGCCCGAGGGGGGGTGCGCCCGGATCGGCGGGACGGGCTGCCACATCCGGATCGATCAGCGCAGACCGCGCGGCCAGATAATCCGTATCCAGCAATCCCTCCACTGGAACCTCGACAAAATCCGGATCGGCGATGAATGTGTTGCGGTCGGCAAAGGCGAGTTTGCTGGCCTCAATGATGAGGTGGAGCGCCTCGGCCGAATTGGGCGCGAACGAGCCCATGTCAAAGCGTTCAATCAGTTTGAGGATCTGCAAGACCGTCAAGCCGCCGGAGCTGGGCGGGCCCATGCTACACACCGTATAGGTGCGATAGGGCGCACACAGATTAGGCCTTAATTTGGCGTTGTAGGTCTTCAGGTCCTCTAAGGTAAGCCCGCCCGGGCGGATGGCCGAGCCCTGCACCGCCTCAACAATCTGGATGCCAATCGTTTCGCCATAAAATTCATCAGGGCCGCCGGCTGCGATGCGCAGCAAGGTCTCGGCATAGGCCGGGTTCGCCCGCACGGTCCCCACGGGCAGCGGCGCGCCGGCCCCATCGTAGAAATAGGCAAAGGAATTGGGCAAAAGACGCAAGCTGTTGCGGTTACGGATCATCTGATTGAGGCGCGGCGTCACCTCAAAGCCCCGTTCCGCAAGGCCAATCGCCGGCTGAAAGAGGGCCGACCACACCAGATCGCCATGGGCCGCATGCGCCTCGCCCAGCATGGCGATGACCCCCGGCACACCCACAAAGCGTCCGCCGACCCGCGCCTCATCCCCCTTCAGCACCGACCCGTCGGCTTTGAGGAACAGCTCCGGCGTAACCGATTGGGGCGCCGTCTCGCGCCCGTCATAGGTGTAAAGCGCGCTTTCCTCCGCATCCCAATAAAGCAAAAACGCGCCGCCGCCGATGCCGCTCGATTGGGGCTCAACGAGGGTGAGCACCGCCTGCACCGCAATCGCCGCGTCGATGGCATCGCCCCCGGACCTGAGGATGCGCGCTCCCGCCTCGCTCGCCAGGGGATGGGCGGCCGAGACCATGCCCTTGCCGGGCGTTTGCGCATGGCCCTCATGGGGCGCGGCAAGGCCGAGGGCGGCAAGTCCCATGAGGGCAACGGCGACGAGGGACGGGAGGGCGGAGAGGGAGGCAGGGCGGGGACGACGGATCATCGATCGGGCCTTGGTGGATGGGACGCGGGGAAAGCGAGGGGTGAGGGAGCGGGCGCGGCGCTTCGCGCGTTTCCCCTTGCGCGCGCGGCCACCCTTGCCCAACACTTGCGCCCGACAAGGTCGGCAGCATGGGGCTGGCGGACCGTGCCAAGCCAATGGGCGACAGTCAAATGAGCAACGCCACCCTGCCGAACAGCGTGATCGCCGGGGCCCGGCCGGGCCCGCGCAATCTGATCACCGATGTCGATGGCTTACTTGTCGGCAATGCGGTGGACGAGCAGATGGCGACCGGGGTTACCGTGCTGCGAGCGCCGATGCGGGCTGCGGCGGCGGTCGATGTGCGCGGCGGCGGGCCCGGCACGCGGGAGACCGATCTGCTGAGCTCGGAGAATACCGTGCGCGCGGTCGATGCCATTGTGCTCTCGGGGGGGTCTGTCTACGGGCTGGAGGCCGCCTCGGCGGTGACGAACTGGCTGGGCGCGCGGGGCCATGGCTATTCGCTGCTCAACACGCCTTATGTTGCGCCCATTGTGCCAGCGGCGATCCTCTTTGATTTGACGAATGGCGGCTCGAAAGACTGGGGCGAGACGCCGCCCTATCACCGGTTGGGCATCGAGGCGGTTGCCGCGGCGGGGCAGGATTTTCCGCTTGGCAATGTCGGCGCGGGCTATGGCGCGCGGGCGGGCGCCTATAAAGGTGGGCTTGGCAGCGCCAGCGTGGTCACGGAGGCGGGCTTCGTGGTCGGCGCGCTCGTTGCCGTCAACGCATTCGGCTCGCCGCTGATGCCGGGCACCACCACGCTCTGGGCCCAGCCCTATGCCATGGGCGACGAGATGGGCCCGCGCCAGCCTTATCCCATGGGGGAGATGCCAGCCGGCCTGCCGGATGACACCAAACTCAGCTTGGCCCAAGGCCTTTCCTCGGCCCAGGAGGGGCAGAACACCACCATCGGCATCGTCGCCACCAACGCCGATCTCAGCGCGGGGGAAGCCAAGCGCCTCGCCGTGATGGCCCAGGACGGGTTTGCCCGCACCCTGCGCCCCGTGCATGCGCCCGTGGACGGGGATGTGATTTTCGCCGTCGGGACGGGCGAAAAGCCGATGGGGGACTGGCCGGTGCTGGCGTTGTTGGAGCTTGGCTCGCTGGCGGCCGATTGCATGGCGCGGGCCGTGGGCCGGGCGGTGTGGGAGGCCCAGGGCACCGCCGACGCGCCGGGCCTGCAGGATCTGCGTAAAGCGTAAGCCGCGCTGCCGAGGCCGGGGTTGGAGTATTACCGCGGGCCTCGACAAGAAATCCCGGCGCCCGTCGCCGCGGTTTGTGCGACCGCCGGCATCTTGGCTTGCATGGCGTGCGCGAACTCCTTACGTTCCCGCTTCCGCGAACCGGGGCCCCGCCATGATGCCG
>JBCDJA010000404.1:0-2801 GCA_038748465.1 Pseudomonadota bacterium | reverse complement strand
GGCGGCTTGATCGGCGCCGGCCACCGTCTCGCGTCCGAGCCGCAAATCGAACATGCCCTGCAAGGCCAGTAGCCCGATCAAGGCAAGGCCGGCCGCAATGATGGGCAGGGTGCTGGGCCCGGTCTCGGCCTTTCTGCACAGACGAAATCCGGCAATGAGCACGGCGCCAATGGCCCCAACGGCCGCCGCTTCGGTGGGCGTTGTGATACCCGCTAAAATGGAGCCCAGTACACTGACGATCAGAAGGATGGGCGGGGCAAGGGTGCCGGCCACCCGGATGAGCCGCTCACCGGGGCTTATGGCTTGTTGGTCGTTCACCGGCGGGCAGGTCTCGGGCCGCAACACGCCCATCAAGGTTATGTAGCCCGCATAAAGCGCGACAAGCCCGAGGCCCGGAATGAGCGCGCCGGCAAACAGATCGCCCACCGACAAAGGCTCTGGAGAAAAATTACCCGCCTCCAATTGCGCCTTTTGATAGGCGTTTGAGATCACGTCGCTCAAAAGGATGAGAATGATTGAGGGAGGGATGATCTGCCCTAAGGTGCCCGCCGCACTGATAAGGCCCGTCGACAATTGGGGGTCGTATCCCCTCCGCAGCATCGCAGGCAGCGAGATGAGCCCCATGGTGACGACGGTCGCGCCAACGATCCCCGTTGACGCTGCCATCAGGGTGCCGACAAACAGCACCGAATATCCCATGCCGCCGCGGATCGAGCCAAACAGCGCCCCCATTTCATCGAGCAACTCCTCGGCAACCCGCGAGCGCTCTAGGACGACACCCATGAAAATGAACAAGGGCGCTGCAATGAGCACCTCGTTGGTCATGATCCCAAATATGCGCGAGGGGAGGGCCGAGAGGTCTGAAGGGCTCAGCCCACCGAGCAAAATGCCAAGCGCCATAAAGATGAGCGCCGTGCCGGCGAGAGTGAAGGCGACCGGAAAGCCCGCGAGCAAGAACACGCAAGCCGTGGCAAACATCAAGAGGTCGAGAATGGTGAGAACGTCCATGGTCGTTTAGCCCGCCTTGGCCAGGTCGACGTGCTGGGTGTCGCCGCGCAAGGTGGCAAGCGACCGAGCGGCAAGGGCAAACCCCTGGGCCATGAGTAGGACAGGCAATACGAGCAATGCGGTTTTCAGCAGAAAAACGCCGGGGATGCCGCTTGTCTCTCGGGATTTTTCAAAGACGGCCCAAGAGCTCGCGACATAGGGGTAAGAGGCATACAGAATGACAAGGCACACGGGGAACAGAAAAAGATAGGTTCCCACCACATCGACGAGCGCTCTGCGCGCCGGACTGGCAGAGCCGTAAAAGACATCGACGCGCACATGTCCGTTTTGGCGCAGGGTGAAGCCGGCAGCGAGCATGAACAAAAATCCGTGCATATACACCACGCTTTCCTGCATCCAAATGAAGCCGACCCCATAGACATAGCGCAGGATGACGATCACGAAGACCGTCAGCACCATGAAGAGCGACAGCCATGAGGTGAGGGCGCCGACGGCCCCATTCACCCGATCGGCGAAATCGGCGAGCGAGGTCACCACCGGCCGGAGGGGCGGGATGAGCCCGGCAAGGAGCGGCAGGCAAAGCAGGGCCGCGATCAGAACAAGGATCATGACCGCGGCTCCCTCGATTTTCGGATGTGCAGCATCGTGCCCACCTGAGGGCGCTGCTTAGAACTCAAACGGTAGCCGGCGCGCGGATTTATAGGCGTCCTCGCTGATCAATCCCCATTCCATGGAATTGGTGCGCGCCGCCAGGAAACTGTCAAAGACCTGTTTTGTAATGTCGTCGGTCGCAGCGGCCTCGCGCAGGACCTCTCCGGATACGCGCCCGATCTCCTGCAGAATGTCATCTGACTGACGTTTAAGCTGCACCCCATGCTCGTCGAGCAAGCGGCGAAGGGCGCCCGTATTTTGCGCCTCGAATTCGGCAAGGTTGTAATTGTTCTCGGCCCGGCATGCATCCTCGATCATGATCTGCTGGGGTTTGGTCAAGGAATTCCAGACATCCAAATTGACCCCGAGCGCCAGTTGCGCACCGGGCTCATGAAAGCCCGGATAGTAATAAAATTTCGCGATCTTATAAAAGCCGAACGCGAGGTCGTTCCACGGTCCGACCCATTCCGTTGCATCGATGTTACCAGACTGGAGCGCGGGGAAGATCTCCCCGCCGGAGAGGGCGACGGCAGTGGCGCCAAGCTTGCGCAAAACCTCGCCGCCGAGGCCGGGCATACGGATTTTCAGTCCACGGTAATCATCGATTGTGTTGATTTCCTTGTTGAACCAGCCACCCATCTGGACGCCTGTATTGCCGCAGGCAAAGGGCTTGATGTTGAAATTCGCGGCCAACTGGTCCCATAGCTCTTGGCCCCCCTGGTGGTAGATCCAAGAGATCATCTCAACGGCGGTAAGGCCAAACGGCACGGCAGTGAAGAAGGGGTAGGCCTTGGATTTGCCTTGCCAATAATATTCAGCACCGTGATACATATCGGCGCCGCCGGTTGAGACGGCATCAAAGCTTTCAAACGCGGGCACGAGTTCGCCGGCCGCGAAAACTTTGATCGTCAGCTGCCCCTCGGTCATGGCCGTCACCCGTTCGGCGACGCGCTCAGGCGAGAACCCCAGACCTGGAAAGTTCTTCGGCCAGGTGGTCACGAGCTTTAGTTCGCGTTTGCCTTGCGCAAGGGCCGGTGCGGCGATTGTGGTGCCCGCAAGCGTTGCGGCGCCAAGACCTGCGCCCTTTAGAAGTGACCTGCGATCCATGAACGAAACTCCCCTCGGTTTTTTGGTCGATCGCG
>JBCDJA010000403.1:0-2805 GCA_038748465.1 Pseudomonadota bacterium | reverse complement strand
GCGGGGGGTAAGATCCACCGTCTCCGAGGCCTTGGCCGGCCTTGCGGCATCGGGCCCCGGCTCGTCAAGGCGCGCCGCGACGGCTTTTAGGCGGGCGCACGCCTGTAGGTAGGCCTCATCGGCGGGCCTCGCATCGGGCCATATGGGGGTGACGAGGGTGATCTCATCGCGGATCGAGTCAAACACGATCACCATCCGTGGGCGGATCAGACACGCATCGGGCAGCCCAAGAACGTCCGGATTGGGGGTTTCGAGCCGCTCCATCAGGCGCACCATGTCATAGCCCAAAA
Source organism: Pseudomonadota bacterium (assembly GCA_038748465.1). GTDB lineage: Bacteria > Pseudomonadota > Alphaproteobacteria > M2410 > M2410 > JBCDJA01. Next base: position 2,515 of record JBCDJA010000403.1, on the reverse strand, counting down.
ACCCAAAAAGCCCGGCGGACATGGGAGGCAAACCATCGGGCAGATCGATCCGGGCACAGGCCAGCACGGAGCGAAGATCAGCAAGGGGATCGCCTGTCGTCTTCGGTAAAGGTGGGGGCGCGCCCTCTCCCCGCCACGCGACTTTGGTTTTGCGCCCTTCAACGGTCCATACGAGGTCCGGGTCAAACCCAATGATGGAGTACCGGCCGCGGACCTCGCCCCCGGTTACCGATTCAAGCAAAAACCGCATCGTCGTGTCGTGGGTCGCCTTGAGAAGCACCGAAACCGGTGTTTCGAGATCGGCAATCCGCCGATGCCACATCACTTGGGGGCGTCCGGCCTCAAATGCCGCACGAAACGCATCCTCGGTAGGGGATACGGGGAATGGCGATGGCCGCTCTTGATCAGAATTGGCCGAAGCCATGGCCTTGGCCGTATGTCGGGTCGGTTATGGCATCGACCGCACGCTGATTGACCCGCGTTTCAAAGGCTGTCTGCAGCGCCTGGACATATTGGGTCTCAAGCTCCTGACCAACCGTCTCTGAGAGAAGGGTATTGAGCTGAGCGCGGAAGGGCTCTGCCGTTGTTTGGTCCGGGCCGAGGATCGTCCGCGGCATGGCCACGACAAGCGCCTCACCGGTGGCATCCGGCCCGCTCACAATGGTTTGCGGTGCGCCCGCAAAGATCTGGCTGACGACTTGCGGTCCGAATCCGGCCGGCAATTCTGACCGCATAAAGGGTTCCGTCTCGATGATGTCTACCCCGAATTGGCCTGCAAGGGCGGTAAGGTCGCTTGCGCCAGCCGCTCGGGCCGCCTCCAGGCTTGCCTGCAGCCGCTCGTTGATCCGTGTCGCTTGATAGGCACTCGAAACCTCGTCCCGGATTTCCGACAGGTCCGGGATCTGAGTTGGCTCTTCTTCAACGACAACGGCAATTGCAAATCCGCCTGCGGATAAGTCGATGATATCGCTTTCAAAGTTGAGATCGAGGGCGAAAATTTCCTGCAAGAGGGTTGGTAAGTTGGCCACCGCGTCGACGCGCTCGCCGGCTTTATCAAGGCCCTCCCGATCGAGGGGCGGGAGGTCGGTGACAGGCACATTCACGCTATCGGCAATCGCGCCCAGCTCCTCGCCCTGGGCGAGCAAGTCTTCCGCATCGTTCCGGATCGTATCCATTTGGGTGTCGGCCTTCTCGGCCCTGACTTGGCGAGCCAGCGCCTCGCGCGCCTCCTCAAGGGTGATGATCTCCTCCGGTACGATCTCCACATCGAGGACGGCCCAACCGAGCCTGCCTTGCACCGGCTCCTCGATAAGGCCCTCTGAGGCCGGAACAAAGATCGCTTCGGCAAAGGCAGTATCGATCAAGCCGGCTTGTCCCGGGCGGGCGAGGGGGCCGAACCGCAAATCGGACGGATCGCGGCCCTGCGCCTCGGCCAGCTCTTCCATACTCTGGCCGCCCTTGATCGCATCGATGGCAGCCTGCGCTTCGGCTTGGGACGAATAGACAAGCCGTTTGGCGGCCCGGCGCACGGGCTTTACGAAGTCCGCATTGCGCCGGTTATAGAGCGCCTCGATGTCCGCATCGGTGACTTCCACGATCTCTGAAAGCACGTCTGGGGTAACGATCAGGGCATTGACCGTCCGATAGGCCGGTTTGAGGAAGGTTTGCCGGTTCTCCTCATAAAAGGTCTCAAGGTCTGTATCGCTTGGGGCCTCAACCGGGCCTGCCGCAGCCGCGGTAAGGAGGAAATACGCCGCCGTCCGGCGCTCGGCCTCGAACTCGAACATGGCGTTGAAATAAGCCGGCGGAATCTCAAGCCCTGCGGTGACGGCCCGGCGCACCATATCGCCGGTGAGGTCGGAGCGCAGTTGGGCTTCGAACCGGCTGCGAGAATACCCGCTTTGCGCCAGGACGCCCTCGTAAATCACCGGATCGAATGCGCCAGTCGGGCTGCGAAACTCGGGCAGGGAGCGGATCGCGTCGCGCACCATGGCATCTGAAGCGGAAAGGCCGGCCCGGCGTGCTTTTTCCTGTAAGGCCGCTTGGGACACCAATTGATAAAGGATGCCCTGGCCCGCCAGCTCGGCTCTCGCATCGGCGGGCGTGAAGGAGGGATTCTCGATCATCCGGCTGCGGACATATCGATTATAGGCCGTGGCAAATTGTTCAGTGTCCACCTGGGTCTTGCCGACTTTGGCCACGAAGTCCCCGCCGCCGAACCGGGCAATGTCCCCAAGCCCGAAGACTGCAAAGCTCAAAATAATGACACCGATGAACACAAGGGCGACCCAAGACCGGGCCCACCGGCGCAAAGAATCAAGCGCCATCCCAAACCTCTCCTACGAAACCTAAAACACGGCGCACCTTAGTGGCGCGCGCACGCAATGCAAGGCGGTGGCTCGATAAGGCCTAATGGGGTTGCAGGGCCATCGCCTGCCGGACAAAAACAGGGGCCGAGCATCAACGATCGGCAAGCCGCGTCACGGCCTTTGCTTATGCCACCGGATTATCGTCG
>JBCDJA010000402.1:0-2813 GCA_038748465.1 Pseudomonadota bacterium | reverse complement strand
GGCGGCCTTTGCCAAGGTGCGGGCCGACAAGGAGAGGGAGGCGAGCGATGGGCACGACGGCACGTGGGTCGCCCATCCGGGCCTAGTGCCCGTCGCGCTTGAAGTATTTGACCGGATCATGCCCGGGCCAAATCAAATCGATCGTCAGCGGGATGACGTCGAGACAACGGCCGCGGCGCTACTCGCTCCGTGCGAGGGCCCGAAAACCCTTGAGGGGCTGAAGATGAACGTCCATGTGGGCATCGCTTATTTGGCGGCCTGGCTTGGAGGGCTTGGGGCGGTGCCCCTCCATAACCTCATGGAAGATGCGGCGACGGCGGAGATTTCGCGCACCCAGATATGGCAATGGCGCACAACCGCGACGCGCCTTGATGGGGGAGAGGTGGTGGACGCGGCCCTCGTCGATGCCGTTATCGATGCGGAAATTGCAGCGATTAAGGCTGCCCAAGGCGAAGAGGGATTTGCCGCCGGGCATTTCGATCAGGCTGCCTCGTTGATGCGCGAGCTGATCCAGGCTGAGACCTGTGCAGACTTTCTCACCCTACCGGCCTATGAACGGTATCTTGCCTAAGGCGCCTAGCGCGCTTAAACAAAGACAAGCACAGCCGGGATTGTAATCAGCCCCAGGAGCGTTGAAACCACGATCAGGCTCGCGACGCCCTCTGGCGAGCGGTTGAATTTGTGCGCAAAGAGAAAATTGATCACCGCGACCGGCATCGTGCTTTGTAGCAGGACGACCGCCATCTGCGTTCCTACAAGGCCAAAGAGCGCGCAGCCCAAAAGGCCCCCTCCCAGCCCAAGGCCGAACCGCATCCCGGCAAGGCCCAAGGAGACACCCGGCTTTTGCAAGGGAAGGGCGGCAATGGTCGCCCCGAGCGTGAGCAACATAAGGGGAATTGCAAGTCCCCCAAGGATCGTTGTTGTGTTGAGCAATACCGCGGGCGGCGCCGCCCCCGACAAGGAAAACGCCAATGCCCCTAAGGCCGCGGGCAAATAAATCGCCGGCAGCACCAATTGCTGGCGCAAGGTTTCACCGTGGCCGATGATGAGGCTTGTTACGCTTACATTGATGATCAGGGTGGTGAGGAAATAAACAAGAGCAAAAGCCAATCCCTCTTGGCCAAATGCCAAAAACGCAACCGGCAGTCCCATATTGCCGGTATTGGCAATCATCAAGCTGGGGGTAAAGGCGCGCCAATCAAGGCCCGTTACCCTGAGGATCTGAGATCCGACAAGCCCTGCAGTCACAACCGAGACTGCCGCCGCGCCGGCAAGGCCGCCAATGGTCCCCTCGGGTAAGGTGATAACTGACAGCTGGCTGAACACCAGGCACGGCGCCCCGAGATAGGTCACCACCTCGCCGGCCATTTGCCGATCGAAGCCGCGCCCTGCGCGCACCCAGCCATAGCCGAGCGCGACGATAAGAAAGACCGGAGCGATCACATTGATGAGGGTCGTCAGCATGGATCGATTTGTCGGCGTGCCGTGCCAAATTCCCCGGGATTAATCGGCGTTCTCTTTTTCCGTACAGGCGGCACACTGCCCAACCATCTCAACGCGAACCGACCCAATTTTAAACCCCGCGGCTTGGGGAGCCTGCAAAAGATGCGATTCGCACTCTTGCAGCGGATATTCGACGGTTTTTTTGCAATCGTTGCAAATCATAAAGCCCGATACGGACCGGTGCGGATGGCGGTGGGCACAGGCGATATAAGCATTGAGGGATTCGATGCGGTGGACGAGGCCTCGGTCCACCAGTTTTTCAAGCGCACGATAAATCGTCAAAGGCGCCTTCAACCCTTTGGCCCTCACGTCTTTCAGGTCGAGAATTTCATAGGCGGTGAGCGGCCTTTCAGAGGCGCCGAGCGCCTCGATGACGACCGTTTGGTTATGGGTCAGGGCAGTTTTTTTCTTCATCGTGTTGGGTCTTCTGTGTGCGTCTCGAGCCGTCGGATCTCACTTGGCCCAAAGGCCAGGGAAATGAGAAAGCAAACAAACGCGGCCGTCACGATAGAAGGGCCAGCGGGAGAATCGAATTGCAAGGAGGCGAGCAAGCCTGCAATTACGGCGCCAATGCCAACACCGCTTGCCCCGACCGCCATATGCTCCGGCGTTCGCGTAAAGCGGCGGGCCGTTGAGGCGGGAATGATGAGGAGGGCCGTAATCAGCAAGACGCCAACAATCTTGATTGCTAGGGCGATAGTAGTCGCAACAAGCAGCATAAAGACAATGCGGATTGGCCCTGGATTGTGCCCCTCCGCTTCGGCAAGTTCCGGGCTTGCTGTATCGGCTAAGAGCGCGCGCCAAAAGAACGCTAAAGCCGCTAAGATCACGAGGCCCCCGCTGTAAATCACGGCAAGATCGTGCCGGGTGATGGCTAAGATATCGCCGAACAAGAACCCCATAAGGTCCACCCGAATTGTGCCGGCAAGGCTCACAATCACGAGGCCAAGGGCCAGCGTCGCGTGGGACAGGATGCCAAGCAGGGCATCCACGGGAAGGCTCGTTCGCGTTTGCAACAGCAAGAGGAACAAAGCGATCAGACAGCTGACGCCCAGGACGCCGACAAAAAGATTGACGCTGAACAGGATCGCGAGGGCAAAGCCAAACAGGGCCGAATGAGCCAACGTGTCGCCAAAAGAGGCCAGGCGGCGCCACACCACGAAGCATCCCAAGGGGCCAGCGACCGCGGCCGTGCCCGCACCGCCCAAAAGCGCCCGTGTGAAAAAGTCATCCAGCATCAACGGCCCTCGGCTGCCTGAAAGGGCCGTCAGTCGGCGTCGTTTCATTTGAGGGCTCGCAAATGCTCCCAT
>JBCDJA010000401.1:0-2842 GCA_038748465.1 Pseudomonadota bacterium | reverse complement strand
GGTAAAAGTTGGGGTATGTGACAAGGCGATCTAAAATCATCTTTATTTACAAATATTTGCGCAATATTGTGGCGGAGGGAGAGGGATTCGAACCCTCGGTACGGTTACCCGCACAACGGTTTTCGAGACCGCCCCGTTCGACCACTCCGGCACCCCTCCACATCGGGTTCAGCCGCGCCGGGCCGTCTCCGAAGACGCGTGATCTAGCGGATCGATTGCGCAAACTCAATCGGCAATCGGGGCGGGGGAGACTGCATGCTTGACAACCGGTGCCCCATCGACCAATTTCCGCGGCTCTTCAGGCATTTCAGCGCTGATGGCAGCCACATTTCGTGGGCGCGCCGCGCGCATCAAGGAGAGCGACGATGTTCGCTGTGATCCGCTCGGGCGGCAAACAATATCGGGTCCAAAAGGACGACGTGATCCAGGTGGAAAAGCTGGACCGGCCCGCGGGGCAAAGCCTCGATATTGCCGACGTCGTGATGGTGGGTGAGGGCGACAAGGTCGCCATCGGCACGCCGCTTGTGTCCGGTGCCCTCGTGACCGCTGAGGTGGTCGACCAAACCCGGGCGCCGAAAATTAAGGTGTTCAAGAAAAAACGGCGGCAGAATTATCGCCGTAAGAAAGGTCATCGCCAGGCGCTGACCGTCCTTAAGATCACCGATATCCAGGCCTCCCTCGGCTAAGTCGAGCCGAGCGCCGTTTAAGGAGCGCCGCGTAACGCGCGCGAGTTAAGGAGACAACGTCATGGCCCACAAAAAAGCGGGCGGCTCATCGCGCAATGGTCGCGATTCTGAAAGTAAGCGCCTCGGGGTGAAAAAATACGGCGGTGAGCGCGTGATCCCGGGCAACATCATCATCCGCCAACGCGGCACCCGTTGGCACCCGGGCAATAATGTCGGTATGGGCCGCGATCACACGCTGTTTGCGACCGTGGAAGGCCATGTGAAATTCAAATCCACCCGCACCGGCCGTAACACCGTGCATGTCGTCCCGGCAGAAGACACCGATGCGGCCACGCCGGAGCCTGCCGCCGCCGAATAAAAGCCCATGCACGAGACCGCTTAAACAGGGGGCCCGGGGCCCCCTTTTTTGTTGAGCGAAAGCACGATCTGATGTCACCGCCCCACGCCCATCTTACCGAGGTCGCAATAACGCCCAGCCGTCAGGGCCCGCCTTGGCTATGGGCGGCAAAGACCCCGCACAAAATTGTGCCCGTGCTGGACGATAGACGCCGGCCGCCGCTCACCCTGCGCCCCTTTGCCGATACTCCGTCACGGGATTTTGTTCCGCTTGCAAACAATCCGGCCGTTGCGCGGATGACGGCGCGCATGCCGGTGCCCTATCTCTATCGCGATGCGATGCAATTCAAAGCCTGTCTCCACCCGGGCATCCGCCGCTCGGAAAACGCCTTTGCGCTTTGGTGGGACAAGACGTGCGTCGGGTGCGTGGGCTTTTCCGCGGCCGAGGGGCACACCGAGCTCGGCTATTGGATCGGTGAGCCCTATTGGGGCCGCGGATTTGCCACCGCGGGTGCCCGCGCTGTTATCGCTTATGGGCATCAACGCCTGGGCCTCACCCGTTGGGAGGCCGGCTATTTCCTGGACAATCCCGCCTCGGGAAGAGTACTGACGAAAATCGGCTTCCGTCCGTCTGAAGAGAACCGTCGCTTTTCTGCAGGCCGTTGCGCCATAACGCCCCATCGGTCCATGATCTTGGAGGTCAAACGGCCTCACACGGGAGCTCGGCCATGAAATTCCTCGATGAGGCGAAAATATATGTGCGGGCCGGCGATGGGGGCGCAGGCTGTGTGAGCTTTCGCCGGGAAAAATATGTCGAATATGGCGGCCCGGACGGCGGCGATGGGGGGCGCGGCGGGAGCGTTTATGCTGAATGCGTCGAGGGCCTCAACACCTTGATCGATTATCGGTATCGCCAGCATATCAAAGCGGCCAAGGGCACCCATGGCATGGGCCGCAATCGCACCGGGGCGGCGGGCGCTGATGCAACTGTGCCTGTCCCCATCGGCACACAGATCTTTGAAGAGGATCGGCAAACCCTGATCGCGGATTTGACCGAGGTCGGAGCGAGAGTGTGTTTGGCCGAAGGCGGCACGGGCGGATTTGGCAATGCCCGCTTTAAAAGTTCCACCAATCAGGCACCGCGCCGGGCCAATCCCGGACTTGAGGGCGAGGAGCGCTGGCTGTGGTTGCGGCTCAAATTGATCGCCGATGCGGGTCTTGTGGGTCTGCCGAATGCCGGCAAGTCGACCTTTATCGCCGCCGTCAGCCGCGCCCGCCCGAAAATCGCCGATTATCCGTTTACGACGCTTCACCCCAATCTTGGGACCGTCCTGTCCGATGGCGACGCGTTTGTGATTGCCGATGTGCCCGGCCTCATTGAGGGGGCGCATCAGGGCGCGGGCATTGGCACCCGTTTTCTCGGTCATATCGAACGGTGCGGGGTGCTTGTGCATCTCGTCGATGGGACCGGCGAGGATGTCGCGGAGGCCTACCGGACCGTGCGCCGGGAGATCGAGCGCTATGACGCCGCCCTGGCGCGCAAGCCCGAACTCGTCGTCCTGAACAAGTGCGATGCCCTGGGCCCAAGCGAGCGGGATACGCGACGTGACGCACTGGAGGCGGTGTGCGGACAGTCCGTGTATTGCATGTCCGGGGTCAGCGGCGAGGGCGTGCCTGCCGTATTACGCGCCACACGCCAGGGGGTGGAAGCATTCCGCGCGGAAAGCGCGCTAGAGCGCGCGCCGGGCAGCCACAAAAGGTGGGAGCCCTAACGACATGGCGAACGACAGGCCTCCTGCTGGCCCCCCCCTTGCTGCGGC
>JBCDJA010000400.1:0-2842 GCA_038748465.1 Pseudomonadota bacterium | reverse complement strand
ATCGCTAAGTCTTGCTTATCGTCAGCCACGGCGGCCTCGGCCCGCCCAAAAAGCAGGGCTGCCGTGTCGCTTGGCCCCTCGGTCCAAACCTCCCAAATCAGGGCTTCGATCGCCCGGGCTTCAAGCGGCCCTGCAGCCTCTCGGAGTTGGGCGAAATACCCATCGAGCGGCGTTACGCCATCAACGCCACTCACATCAATCTCGCCGCCTAAACTGGAGCCGCCAGGATCATCGATGCCCCGATCATCTGCCGTGGCTGGGCCGGAGAGCGCCAAACCGAAAAGCATTGCGAGCAAAATGGGCCGGATGCGGATTACCATCGCTGCAGTTTCCCGCGTCTCAGGTTTTATTTCAACAGTCCAGCCTCAGCCAGGAAGTCCCGCGCCCCGTCAGCGCCTTTAAACACATGCCCGCGTATCCCAACCGCCTCGCCGCCTATAATGTTCTCGGCTCGGTCGTCTAAAAACACGCAAGCGTCGGCGCGCAGCCCGTAGCGCTGAAGCAGACGCCGATAAATCGCCGCCCCCGGCTTTGAGGTTTTCTCCTCGCCCGACAGCACAAGGCCCTCAAAACGCTCTAGCAGCGGGTAGAGATCAAGGATGGTCTGCCGCTGGGGCGCGGGGGCGTTCGACAGCGCATAAAGCGGCACGCCCATGGCGAAGAGGTCGGCAAGCACCGCTTCCATACCCGGAACAAAGCCGTCGAACATCTCCCCAAACCGAGGCTCCCAGGCCCTGATCTCGGCCTCGAAGACGGGGAACGCGGCCACCCTTTCGGCGGCCAGATCTGCAAAGGCCTCCCCGTCATCGTACCGGGCATGGACCGACATCGGAAAGACATCGGTCAAAAACTGCGCTCGGCGTGCCGGGTCTGGGATCAGGCGGGAATACAAATGGGCCGGATCCCACTCAAGGAGCACCCGGCCCAAATCGAAAATAACGACGGATTTTGTCATCCCCGCCGAGCAGCCATGTCAGCCCTGACGGGCCTTAAACCGGCGATTGGTTTTGTTGATCACGTAAAGCCGCCCGCGCCGGCGCACCACCTGGCACGCGCGATGGCGCTTCTTGAGCGACTTTATTGAGTTTCTAACTTTCATCGGACCCATGCCCCGTTAAAATGAGCGGCGGACGCTAGGCGCCAGACCTGGCCAAGTCAAGCAAACGCGCGTGGCTTTCAGCGCCTTTTCCGCGTCACGATTTGCGGTTAGATAACCCTTAGGCGTTACTCCACCCCTTCATGTCAGCCCCTTTCATCGGTTCGCCGAGGTGCCCCGCCATGCCAACCGCTACTCGCTCCCTCGCGCTCGTGTTGTCCCTTGCTGTGGGAACGCTGGTCGTCAGCCCCGCCTCGGCGCAGACCATGTCGCCCGTGCCCGACCCCACCCCCGTTATCACGCCGGCCGACCAAGCCGCGTTCGAGCAATGGGTCAAAGTCTTTGCAAGAACCGCAAAAGAGGTCGGCATTTCCGCTGAGGCTGTCGACACCAATCTCACCGGGCTCACGCTTAGCGAGCGGGTCGTGCGCGCCAATGAAAGCCAACCGGAATTTACCCGCTCCGTGTGGGACTACCTCAATGGCGTGGTGCGCGAAGAACGCATCACCCAGGGTCAATCCCTGCTGACCCAGCACCAAGCCATCCTCGCTGACGTTGAACGCAAATATGGGGTGCAAGGACGATATATCATGGCGATTTGGGCCATAGAAACGAATTTCGGCTCAATCCTTGGCTCCCATAATGTGTTTGAGGCCCTCGCCACCCTTGGCTATCGGGGCCGGCGGACCGCTTATGGCCGGAGCCAATTACTCGCCGCCCTCAAACTCGCCGATCGGGGGGACATGCCGGCGACGGGCATGGTCGGATCCTGGGCCGGGGCGATGGGCCAGACGCAGTTTATTCCGACCACCTATCTCGATTACGCCGTCGACGGGGATGGGGACGGCGCGCGCGACCTCTGGACCAGCCTGCCGGATGTCTTTCACTCAACGGCCGCCTACCTTGAACGGTCAGGCTGGCAGCGTGGGCGCGATTGGGGCCGGGAGGTTGCGATCGGCCCTGACTTCGATTTCGACCTTGTCGGTCGGACCACCTATTTGCCGCTGAATGAGTGGGCAGCCCGGGGCGTGACCGGGCCGGGGGGCGATCCGCTGCCCCAAGTCGATGTTCCTGCACGGATGGTTATTCCTGCGGGCCATCGGGGCCCGGCGTTTCTTGTGTTTCGCAACTTCGATTCGATCTTGCGCTACAACGCCTCGACATCTTACGCGCTGGCCGTTGGACACCTGGCGGACAGGATCGCGGGCGGCTTTGAAATTCAGCAAGCCTGGCCCACCGATTTGCGGCCCTTGAGCCGCTCCGAGCGCAAGGAATTACAAGAACGCCTCAACACCCGCGGTTTTGGCGCCGGCAAGGTGGACGGCATCATCGGGGCCAATACCCGCAAGGCGATCAAGGGTTTTCAGAAACAAGCCGGGCTCGTGGCGGATGGCTATCCAAGCTCGGAACTTTTACAGGCGCTCCGTACGCAATAACTGGAGTGCCCCACAGCCCTCTTGCCCGGCCGAAGGCTCGGTCGACGCGCCGTCCCATCACACCCGCTCATATCTGCGTGAGCCCCCCTCCCGCGGCGGCGTGAGATAACTTATTACCCTCCCACGGGTGCTGATCCCCGCGCCCGACCAAAACAAGAGGCCTTGCCATGAAGCTGACACTCGCCGCTTTTCTCACCGCGCTCTTTGCCTTTGCCGGCGCTGCCCAGGCCTCTAAGGCCGAGGTCTACACGCCCAATTTCGGCAAAAACAGAACCGTTGCCGTGCTTGGCTATGACACGGTTGCCTACTT
>JBCDJA010000399.1:0-2858 GCA_038748465.1 Pseudomonadota bacterium | reverse complement strand
GCGGCCTTGGCAGATATTTCAATCCACACCGTCATATAGGGGCGTAACGCCTTATCGCGCGAAAGGTCGGCAAGGCTGTCAAAAGCCTCGCTCGGCGTTAGCAATCGCCCGCCCTCGCGCGTCGCGCCCGCAAGCTCGGCGAGGTCGGTCACGATCTGCATCAGCGTGAGGTACAGGACCTCCGCTTTGTCCTTGAAATAATAGAGCAGCATGCGGTTGCTGACCCCGGCAGCGCTGGCGAGCTGCCGCAGGCTGGTCTCGCCAAGGCCCGCCTGGAGCACATGATCGGCCAAGGCACGAATGATGGCATCGCGCTGCTCTTGCCTCTTCGGACTTTTTTTCTCGGACGGTTCACGTACCACTTGCTACAAAACCAAAGTCTGTTATGCATGTACCGATTGGTACATTTTGATCATAGGTCGGAGAGAGTATGATGTCACGGTCCCTGACAATCGTTGCCGCTTGGGCCGGCCTCCTGTTTGTTGCAGTGTTGTTGGCTGCCTTTTTGCTTATGGGATTTCTCCCGCCGATTTCGCCTGCGCTCGATGCTGAGGGCGTTGCCAGCATCTATGCCGAGAACCGGACCCGCATCTTAATTGGCGCAAGCCTTACCATGCAATCTGCGTTTCTTTCGATCCTCTGGGTTGGCGCAATTGCCTCTCAAATTCGGCGAATGGGATTCGCGGAAGCGCGCCTTTTGGCAGATGCCCAGATGCTGCTTGGCGTTTTTGGCGCTGTTCTCTTTACAATAACGGCCACCGCATGGACGGTTGCGGCCTATCGTGTCGATCGCAGCCCTGAGCTGATCATGATGCTGAATGATTTCGCCTGGTTGTTCCTGCTCACGCCTGTCTTCCAATTCTTGTTGCAGAGCTTTCTGATCGGCATTGCGATCCTTGCGGACAGGCGCGAGCAGCCTTTGTTTCCCCGCTGGGCGGCGTATCTGAACTTTTGGGTGGGCCTGGCGCTCCTGCCCGGGGCGATTAACCCGCTGTTCAAGCAGGGCCCGTTTGCTTGGGATGGGGTATTTATTTTCTGGCTTCCCCTGGTGGCGTTCGCGGCGTGGATCGTCGTGATGGCCTGGCTGGTTGCCCGCGCTGCGCAGATCCCCGATGAGGTGGATCGGCAGGCCTCATCGGCTTAAGCCTTGCCTTAGTAAGGCTTGAAGGAGCTGGCGCGGTGATTGTGGCCCGGCCGAGGGCTTGTCGTCGCGCTAAGGCGGCAAGACCTTCAACGATTGGCCCTTGCTCGCGGGCCGTCCGGGCGTTTTCCGCTGTCAAAGTCCGGCAATGGTAACCCGCGCCATTGCCATGCATGGACACCGCGCGCGGGGCTTGCCATTGTTGCGGCCGCAAGATCAATCCGACTGAAAAAGGACCCGTGTGATGGCCGAAGGACAAGGTGGAGAGGGCGCGAAAACCCCAGGTTTTGAGACCCGTCAAGTGCATGCCGGCACCAACGCTGATCCAGCCACCGGCGCGCGGGCCGCGCCCATCTACCAAACCTCGTCTTATGTCTTTCAAAGCCCCGAACATGCGGCAAACCTCTTTGCCCTGAAGGAAGCGGGCTATATCTATTCGCGGCTGACCAACCCTACCATTGCCGCCTTGCAAGAGCGCCTGGCGGCCCTCGATGGCGGCGTCGGCGCCGTTGCGACCGCCTCGGGCCATGCCGCGCAGTTGCTCTCGTTTTTCTCGTTTATGGAGCCAGGAGCCGAGATCGTAGCTGCCGATAAGCTCTATGGCGGCACGATCAGCCAACTCAAAAATAGTTTTCCGCGGGCCTTTGGGTGGCACACCCATATGGTCGATGCGGATGATCCGTCGGCCTTCGAAGCCGCGATTGGGCCAAAAACAAAAGCGGTCTTTATTGAAAGTCTTGCCAATCCCGGCGGGGTCGTCACAGACATCGCCGCCATTGCAGCGATAGCCCACAAGGCTGGCCTGCCGCTGATCGTCGATAACACCATGGCCACGCCAGCCCTGTGCCGGCCCATCGAGCACGGGGCCGATCTGGTGGTGTATTCCACCACCAAGTTTTTGTCGGGCAATGGGACGTCGATCGGCGGCGCCGTCGTGGATGCTGGAACCTTCGATTGGACGAGCTCTGAGAAGTTTTCAGCCCTCCATGGACCAGCGCCGGAATATCACGGCCTGAGCTTCACCGACACCTTCGGTCCAGCCGCTTTCACCATGTATGGTCATGGGGTCGGACTGCGCGATCTTGGGGTCAACCAGCAACCGCTTAATGCCTGGTTGACCTTGCTGGGGCTTGAGACACTCTCTTTACGGATGGAGCGCCATTGCGCGAATGCGCTTGCGGTGGCGCGCCATCTTGAGGGGCATTCGGCAGTTGAGGCTGTGAATTATGCCGGGCTTCCCTCATCGCCTTATCATCGGCTTGCGGAGAAATATCTACCGTCCGGGGCTGGGGCTGTGTTTACGTTCTCTCTTAAAGGCGGTTATGACGCCGGCGTTGCAGCGGTGAAGAATGTCAAGCTCTTTAGCCATCTTGCCAATATCGGCGATTCGAAATCGTTGATCATTCATCCTGCCTCGACAACCCATTCGCAATTGTCGGCCGAGCAACAGGCTGCCGCCGGAGCGGGCCCCGATATCGTCCGCCTATCAATCGGTATCGAGAGTGTGGATGATCTCATTGACGATCTGGATCAGGCGCTCGGCGCCTAATATATCGGTCCGTAGAGAAAGCAACGCTCGACAGGGCTTGGCGGCCGATGGTCTGCGCGCCAAGGGCGCCACGTTCCTGCACGAACCTCAGGCCAATATGATCTTCACCAGCTTTTCCCGCACTCGGCACAAACGCCTGCATGAGGCCGGGGCGGCCTATCATCTTTG
>JBCDJA010000398.1:0-2862 GCA_038748465.1 Pseudomonadota bacterium | reverse complement strand
TGCGCGGCCATTCCCGAAAACCTTCTTGAATCAGAGCTTTTCGGCCACGAGAAAGGCGCCTTCACCGGAGCGGTCGCGCGCCGGATCGGGAAGTTTGAAGAAGCAAATGGCGGCACCCTCCTCCTTGATGAAATCAGCGAGATGGATGTGCGCCTGCAGGCAAAATTGTTGCGGGCCATCCAAGAACGGATGATCGATCGGGTCGGCGGCACCAAACCGGTGCCCGTCGACATCCGCATCATTGCCACATCGAACCGCAATCTGGCCGACGAGGTAAAGGCCGGCACCTTCCGCGAAGACCTTCTTTATCGCTTGAACGTCGTCAATCTCCGTCTACCGCCCTTGCGTGAACGCCCCCACGACATCGAAGTGTTGGCGAGCCACTTTATCAATAAATATTCCCAGGCGAACAATGTTCCCGCCCGGCCCTTAGCCGGCGAGGCGGCGCGGTTCCTGAGCACGCACAAATGGCCCGGCAATGTGCGGGAACTTGAAAACACCTTGCACCGGGCCGTGCTACTGGCCCAAGGCCCTGAGATCACCCTCGACGCGATCAGCCTGCCCGATGGGACCCCGGTGGACACGATTGCCGCGGGCCCTGACCGCGGCGCGGTGGAGATCGCCTCCGAGGCGGCGCAGGCCGCAAGCAACCGCCTTGTGGGTAGAACCGTGGCCGAGGTGGAACGGGACCTCATCCTCGACACCCTGGATCATTGCCTCGGCAACCGGACCCATGCCGCGACGATTCTCGGCATCTCCATCCGCACACTGCGCAACAAACTCAAACAATATGCCGATGACGGCATACCGGTTCCGGCAGCCAACCAGTCCGGCTCCGGCAGCCAAGCCTATTTTTCGTGACGGTCTTCAGGCCGGGTAAGCGATGAGCGAAGGTCAAGCCAAACTGCCGCCCCCGGCGGGCACCCAGGCAGGCCGCGCCTCCGGCGAGGCGCCGGGTGGCCCCTCAGCCCTTGAGCGCATTACCCGCTCGCTGATGAGCGGCGATCTTATCCTTCCCATCGTCATCATCGCAATTCTCGGTGTCCTGCTGGCGCCAATGCCAAGCCAGCTTTTGGATTTCTTTCTCGCTGTCTCGATCGCGTTTTCGATCATGATCTTGATGACGGCGCTGTTTATCGAAAAGCCGCTCGAGTTCAGTGTCTTTCCGACGATCTTGTTGTTTGCCACCATGTTGCGGTTGGCGCTCAACCTCGCGTCGACACGGCTTATTTTGTCCAATGGCCATGAGGGCACGGACGCGGCCGGCAATGTGATCGAAGCGTTCGGCACCTTCATCATGCAGGGCAATGTGGTCATTGGCCTGATTGTTTTCATCATTCTCGTGATCGTCAATTTCATCGTGATTACCAAGGGCTCTGGCCGGATCGCCGAGGTGGCGGCCCGTTTTACCCTCGATGCGATGCCCGGCAAGCAGATGGCCATTGATGCCGATTTGTCGGCAGGGCTGATTACCGAAGACGAAGCCAAAAGCCGCCGGGCGGAACTTGAGCAAGAAAGCACGTTTTTTGGCTCCATGGACGGGGCATCGAAATTCGTTCGCGGCGATGCAGTTGCCGGTCTCCTCATTACCGTGATCAATGTCGCCGGCGGGATTGTTATCGGTGTTGCCCAAAAGGACATGCCCTTCGGTGATGCAGTCAACACTTACACCCTGCTCACAATCGGCGATGGGCTCGTGTCGCAAATCCCTGCGCTTATTGTCTCGACCGCGGCGGGCCTTTTGGTGTCCAAGGCCTCCGTCCGGGGACGGTCGGATGTGGCCCTTTACAAACAGTTTACCAATTATCCCCAAACCCTAGGTGTCGGCGCGACGGTTATGGCCGGCATGGCGCTGTTGCCGGGAATTCCCAAGGTTCCGTTCTTCTTGATTGCAGGGGGGATGGCTTATGGGGCCTGGCGGCTCATGTCGACGCCGGAGCCGGCTGACGCGGACGAAACCGCAGCGGGCGATGCTGGCGAGGAGGAACAATCGCCAGAAGAGCCCATCGCGCAAACCTTGGCGATGGATTATCTGAAAGTGGAACTCGGCTACGGACTTCTCCCCCTGATCAACGATGCCCGCGGTCATCGGCTGACGGATCAGATCAAAAGCCTGCGCCGACAGCTGGCAACCGATTTCGGCTTTGTGATGCCGTCCGTACGCCTGCTTGACAACATGCGCTTGCCGGCGAACGGCTATACAATCCGCGTTAAGGAGACCGAGGCGGGAGAGGGTGAGCTGAACATCGGCCAATTGCTGGTCATGGATCCGCGGGGCGATGACATCGATCTGCCCGGCACGCCCACCCAAGAACCGGCATTCGGCTTGCCTGCCCGTTGGATTGAAGAAGCCCTGCGCGAGGAGGCCTCGTTTAAGGGCCTGACCGTGGTCGATCCGCCGACGATCTTGGCAACCCACCTCACCGAGATCATCAAAACGAATATGGCGGAGTTGCTGTCCTATGCGGACACCAAAGCGCTCCTCGACGATCTGCCGAAAGACCAAAAGAGCTTGGTCGAGGATCTGGTGCCCAACACGATTTCAGTGAGCGGTATCCAGCGGGTCTTGCAAGGCCTGTTGACCGAGCGGGTCTCGATCCGAGATCTCCCGACGATCCTAGAGGGCATCGCCGAAGCCACCGGCTATACCCAAAACACCATGCTGATTGTAGAGCATGTGCGCTCGCGGCTGGCGCGCCAATTGTGCGCGGCCAACAGTGGGCCGAGCGGCACCTTGCCCCTTGTCGCCCTGTCGCCGCAATGGGAACAGGCCTTTGCCGAATCTCTTGTGGGCGCCGGCGAAGAAAAGCAATTGGCCATGGCGCCGACCCAGCTGCACGAATTCATCAATGAAACCCGCGA
>JBCDJA010000397.1:0-2864 GCA_038748465.1 Pseudomonadota bacterium | reverse complement strand
GCGATGAAGGTCGCGTAATCGATCTTTTCCCAAGGTTGGGCCCGCTTCGTGTAGACCGAATGCATCGCATGGCCCCATTCATGGGCATACGTCATAACCGAATTATAGGTGCCTGTGTGATTGAGGAGAATATAGGGGTGGGCGTCATAGGCCCATTGGTTCATATAAGCGCCGCTGCGTTTTCCCTCAGTTGGCAGAACATGCATCCAGCGCTGATCGTCAAAGGTGTCGAGGTCAGCACCATAATCGGCCCCTAAGGGCGCTAACCCGTCAAGCACGAGTTTTTTGGTCTCCTCAATCGGGTAGGTCCGGTCCAGGCTGACAAGCGGCGGATAGATGTCGTGATATTGGAGATCGTCAACCCCAAGCATGCGCGCCCGGATCTTGAAGGCCCGGTGTAGGAGCGGCAGGCCCGCACGCACTTCGGCAATTAACGTGTCATAGACGCCGGGCGGGATCGCTTCGTTAAATAGCGCCTTTGACAGAGCGCTGTCATAGGCGCGGGTCTCGGTATCAAAGAGGGTGGAGGCGACTTTCG
Organism: Pseudomonadota bacterium; assembly: GCA_038748465.1. Lineage (GTDB taxonomy): Bacteria > Pseudomonadota > Alphaproteobacteria > M2410 > M2410 > JBCDJA01. Next base: position 2,326 of record JBCDJA010000397.1, on the reverse strand, counting down.
AGGCCATAAGGCTGCCAAAGGTTCCCTCGTACTCAGCATAGAGCGACCAGAAGGTTTGAAACACCAACTCCCGGTCGGCGCGCACGGGCGAGGCGCGATACCGTCCGTAGCCCACGCTATCGAGGCGCACGGTGTCGCCTGTCGAAAGGGTGACTTCCGGCCACGGCATGTTGCCGGTTGAGAGGATCTCATAGACGTTCCTCGGTATGCGGCGCAGGTCGCTCGCGCGCGCCATGATGGTCTCTTCCGGCTCGCTCAAGGTGTGTGCCGCGCGCCGGACAAGGCGCTTGAGCATAACGTCATGCACCGTAAGGCCCGGCTCTGCGGCAATGAAGGCGGAGAGTGTCTCCGCCCCAAGATCGAGTAAGGCGGGGTCCACAAAGCTCGTTTTGGTTTGAAAGCGGGTATAGAGGGACTGGGCCTCGGCCTGACGCGCGGGATCGGTGACGTTGGTGTCGTAATCGAGGCTTGCATAGATGTAGACATCAATCACCGCGCGCGCGACGGCGGATATCCGATCGAGGCCGGCCGCCACCGATGAGGCAGAGGCGGTAAAGCCCTCCTCAAGCTCAGTAAGGGAATCGATTTCAGCGGGTAGGGCGGCTGCCGCTTCGGCCCACGCTTCCGGCGTTTTGAAGATCTTTGTGAGGTCCCAGGTGTTTGGATCCTCCGGTTCAGCGGGTTCGGTTTTGGCGGGTTCGGCCGCAGCGGGTTCGGTCTTATCGGGCTTGGGCGCAGCCGGGTCGGACGCGGGATCGGACACGGCGGGCTCTGCCGGGGGTGCCACCGCGTCCGGATCGACCGTTTGTCCGCCCCCCTCGTCTTCGTACAAGGGTCCGACGGAAAGCGGGCTTGCCGCCGCGAGAGAGGTCCCGCCAATAAGGAAGGCGCCACCGAGACCGAGCGCCACCCACGCGGCGACGCTCATCGGCACCCCGTGGCGCGGTCGATCTGTGCCGCGGCGGGCGGGCACGCCTTTGGCGGCTTTAAAGAAAAAGGTCATGGGGCCTCCGCTGACGGGGGTTAAATGGGGAGCCCGCCCTTGCGAGGCCTTGCCCCGCCCGTCGAGCCTTTTTGCGGGGTGAGGGGGCGTGCGCCGCGCGTTTAGCGGGGGGGTTGGCGATCGCCGCGACCGACAATGCCAGACAACAGGCCTTTTGGCTTGGGTGTCTCGGCCGGGTGGGCGCTGAGGTCTCGGTCATCTTCCAGACGTTGGATGCGCTCGTCCATATGTTTGACGAGGGTGATCATCGACCGGGCGACGGACATCACTTCCGTCCTGCTTGCTTCGGCCATTTTGTTCATTGCGTTCATGGTTTCGGCGATGGTCCGTACCATGTGCACCGTATCTTCAAGCGCTGCGGGATCGATTTTATCGGTGTCCACACGGCTCTCATCGTCTGCCATGTCCGCAACGCCTGCAGCCTCTGCAGCATCCGCAAGGGGGCCCGCCTCCGGGGCATGCGCGCCGGCTGCTGGCGTTGCTGGAGGGGGGCTTGCGGGTGTTTCGCCCGGCGCATCGAGGCCACGCTCGGTTTTGTCCTGTTCACTGGGGCCCGGCGGTAATAAGGCGTCGGGCGCCGCAGCTTGACGATCAGTGTCCAGCCCATCGAGGGCTTGAGGCAGCGTGCCGGCATCGGCGGCGTCTGCCGCATAGCGAACGATCGCCTCCGACAACCATTCGCCAATCGTGATGCCGCGGTCTTCTGCGGCCTGGCTAACCACCGAGCGCACATCGGTCGGGATGCCGCGCACAGTCCAACGCCGGGACGCGCCGTCCTGGGGGCGCTTGGTTGCCTCGGTGAGGTCAAGACCGCCGGCAAGCAGCGCATCAACGCTGGTGACCTGGGCAGCCGCGACAGACGTGTCCTGGGAGGAGGCCTCGCCCGTGGCCTCCGGGTCCTCCGATGTGCTCGATGCGGCCTGTGCATCGTCGGCGTCGGCGTCGGTCTCGGTCCGAGGCTCGGCGGGTACCGCCTCACTTACGGCGTCACCGATCGCCGCAGCGGGGCTCTGTGGTTGCGGCCCGCTTGGCTCGTTTTGCGCAGCGTCGGGTGCCTGATCCGCCCCCTCATCGGGCCCGGCTTCGGCCGCGTGAGGGCCGGGTTCTTCAGCCCCTGCGGTCTGGGTTTTGGCCGCTTCTGCAGGCGGCTGGACGGTCTCGCTGTCCTGCGGTGTGCTCAGGGCGGACTCAATCTTGGGCACAGCTTGGTTTTCCGGATCCACAACAACGCCTTACACTATTCCTGGGGAAAACTGGTTATGTCATACAAATGGCGGCCACAAAATGACCAAGTTTATCCCTTGGCGTAGGGCTTCGGGTTTC
>JBCDJA010000396.1:0-2865 GCA_038748465.1 Pseudomonadota bacterium | reverse complement strand
AGCAAATCGGGGGAGCAACACCCGTCAAGGGTGAAAGGAAAGGCGTAGGGGATGAAAGCAGCATCAGAGGGTGTGACGGGCCGGCCGATTATAGGTCGCTTCAAAAGCGCGGTTGTCGCGGGGGCACTATTTTTCAGCCTTGGGGCGAGCGCAGCGCTTGCCGAGATTTCGGTTATTCGGGACGGGACCTCCCACGAGGCCCTTTTTGCTCTCGATTTTGATGGCCAGAACGGATTTGCGGTCGGGGCTCCTGCCTCGATTTTTCAGACAACGGATGGCGGCGCCTCTTGGGAATTGCTGCCTCGGCCAACGAGCGCGGCCTTTTTTGGCGTTACAACATCGGCCGGGGAGACCCTCATTGTGGGGCAACAAGGGTTGGTGCTGAAGCGAGATGGGGATGCCTGGCGCACCATCGAGACGCCGACCGGCGAACGGTTGTTGAATGTTCATATGATCGATGACGGCCTGGCTGCCGCCGTGGGCGGATTCGGCACCATCATCGTTTCGGAAGACCGCGGCGAGACCTGGACCCAGGCGGACATCGACTGGATAGACTTCAATCCGGAAGGCCTTGAGCCTCATATTTATGATGTTCACATCGGCCCGGGCGATCTCATCACCGTTATTGCGGAGTTCGAGCTTGTCGTGCAATCGCGCGATCGGGGGGTCACCTGGACCCGCGCCCATGTGGGCGAGCCGTCGCTGTTTGCTATGCATGTTGAGGAAGACGGAAGTGCGTTTGCCGTCGGTCAGGAGGGCGCCATTGTCCGCACCGATGCAATCGATGGCGGGACGTGGGAGTCTTTGTCGATCCCTGAGGCCGGAGAAGCAAACCTCCTCGGCATTTGGGGTGATGGTCAGGGGCAAAAGATCATTACCGGGATCCGCAAATTGCTGGTCAGCGATGATGGTGGCGCGACCTGGACGTCGCGGAAGGACGCCGATATTCCCACGGCCTGGTATCAGGCGATCGGGGCGCCTGACGGGGACACTGTTCCCGTGACGGTGGGTCACCGCGGGCGGATCTTAAAAGTTCGCCCGTAAGGTCGTCTGGCTCGGGGTCGTTGCGACCCCGGTTGTGGCGCGGCCTCGCTAAGCCCTTTGGGTATTTTCTGCGCGTGTGTGGCCGGTGTCTGCCACCGCGTTCAGAAAGGCGTCCCGGCTTCGTTTTCCATTCCAAAAAATGTTGCTACATTCCTTGGTAAACGGTGTTTGCAACAGGGCAGAGACCGAACTCTAGGGAATGGAAACGACGATGGCACATTACGCGAAATTTCGCTCGCGGTTCTCTCGCCGTGATTTCGGGAAGCTCGCCGCCGGCGGCGTCTTGTCGACCGGTGTTTTGGCGCCGCTTTGGCCGACGATCGCCAAAACCGGATCTTTCACGCGCGCCTATCCCGATGAGCTTCTGTCGATCGAGGAGTATACGGGCGGCAAAATCAGCACTGGCGAGTACATCGACGCCAGCAATGTCGAGCATGTCGAAGAGCTTTTCGACCCCATCCGCCTTAGTCAGATAAAAGACATGGGACGGCGCATGCGCGTGGTGCCGACCACGACCGACATCTACCGCATGAGCCCTTATGAATATATCGAGGCGACGTTAAGCAATCAGGGTAAGGCGCGGTTCGACGAGGCGGGGAATGTGCGCGCGCCGGATGGAGGCCCCTGGATCGGTGGGCACCCCTTCCCCGATGCAAAAACCGCGGAAGAAGTTTTCTCGGGCCTGACGCTCAGCTGGGGCCGTCATGATGTTTCGCTTTATGCGATCAAAGAGTTCGATGTGGACGACCGGGGTGAGGTGATCTTCGGCTATGAGGTGGCGTGGTGCGAATATGCTGCTACCGGACGGATCGTTATTGACCCCAAGCCACACCGGCCGGGCTTTGAAGATAAGCTCCGCTATCAGAGTATTTTCTTTACAGCACCGAACAGCGCCAAAGGCACGTCGTTCCTTAATATTTGGTACTACGATCAAGCGAAGTTTCCAGACCTCTATGGATACCTGCCCCAATTTAAGCGGGTGCGCCGTCTACCGACCAATCAACGGTTCGAGCCGCTGATCCCCGGATCGACCCTTTATTTGTCAGATGCCTGGGCAGCCGGCGATCCCTTCCTGACATGGGGCAATTACAAGATCCTTGGCAGTGGGCCTGCGCTTGCCGGCATTTCGGGGGGATGGAACTCCGCCCACCCGAATTGGGAGCACACGGTGCATGGCGGGCCAAAGGGGCAAACCTTCTGGGATACCGACATGGAAATCGTGCCGGAGGCAATCTTGGTCGAGGCAGAACCGGTCAAATATCCCCGGGCACCGATTTCGAAAAAATGGGTGTGGTTCGATGCACGCACCATGCTTCCGATCAGCATGGTCTCGTTTGATCGTCAGGGTAAGCCCTATCGGTCCTTTGATGGCGCCTATGGCTATTACGATGACGGCACCAATAAGGTCATGGATGGCAAACACCCCTATTGGTCGTGGGGACATGTGCATGTCCATGACATCCAGGTGAACCGGGTAAGCCGATTAGAACAGGTCAAAAAAGTGAGCGGCGGCATTTCCATGAAGGTCAACGACCCCTCGCTCTATGATAAATATTTGACCCAGACCGCACTGAGACAGCTGGGCACGTAAGCCCCCTAATTATGCTGCAATGCAGCGTACTGACAGGTTGTCATTGCCCCTTGGAGCATTCCTGTGGCACACCCCTTAATCGGGGTATGGCGCACCCTCGTTTGTGGTTTGCGACAGACCATTGAATGTCTCTGGCGCGCCAGTCCCCTTAAGCTTCAAGCGGCAACAAGACCGCGCCGGAGCGGGCCCTCAGGGTGCCGGAGTCTTGGGGTCCCTTACTTCGGGGGTTT
>JBCDJA010000395.1:0-2872 GCA_038748465.1 Pseudomonadota bacterium | reverse complement strand
GCACGAGGCCCTCCAACGCGTGCCTGGGCCCAGGTGGCGGAATTGGTAGACGCGCTAGCTTCAGGTGCTAGTGCCCGTATGGGCGTGGAAGTTCGAGTCTTCTCCTGGGCACCAAACCGACTTTTGTTCGCAGAGTGTGTTCGTTGCTCCAGGGGAGTGGCGGACGGCTTGCTCGGATGCCCGCGGTGCCTTTATCCTCTTCCCATAAAGGGGGCTTAACGCCCCACCAACAAACGCACTCGCGGGGGAACGTCATGAGCGCAAACAGTCATCTTTTGGAACCGCCGCAAGGCCTGTTGCGATTGCTGCTGCTCGTCAGTGTCGCGTTTTTTGTCTGTATGGGAACGGTTCATTTTTTCGGTATCAAATTGCCGATCCTGTTTGTGTATTGGGATACACCTTTTTATGCGTATCAGGATAAAATTATTGCCTTTACGCTGGTCACCTATGCGGCGTTGTTTTTCGGTGCCTCCCGGCACAGGCTGATGGTGCCCTATGCCCTCATCTCGATTTGGGGGACGGCGGTGGGCCTTTCGCTCGTTAATCTGTCGGGCGCTCTTCAGTCAGTCCTTGGGGATGGAGGGACGGCGCTCTATTGGCTGATCACGGCCGCCTTTGCAGGCCTTGCCACGGTGCTCACCCTACTCTGGCGGGCAAGCACCCAGAGCGCCGTTGCAGGTTAGTTCCTGCCCATCTGCCTACCGATGATTGCACAACATCGATCGGCGGCTTGCCTTAAGCCTTAAGGATTGATGCCAAAGCGTAATCCCCGTCACTCGACGCGCGAGCTGAGCCAGCGGCTGGATGGCCGGTGCAATAAGCGGAGGCCGACCATGACCCAAACAAACGAAGCAAAAGAGGCAAACGCCGGTAGCCCTGTTACGTTTGTCAAAGACCGGATCGAGAACCCTGCCGAGCCGCGCCATTACATGAAGCTCAAGCCCACCCGGGGGCCCGTCACCTTAAAGCTGGGCGAGCGGGTGCTCGCCCACTCCGAGGGTGCGTTACGGCTCTTGGAAGTGGGCTATGATCTCTACGATCCGGTGCTTTATGTTCCGTGGGCCGATGTCTCTGCCTCCCTTGCCCGGATCGAGGCCAAGACCACCCATTGCCCTCTCAAGGGTGATGCAAGTTATTGGGCCCTTGACGGCGCAGCGCACAGCGAGGCGATTGCCTGGTCCTACGAGACGCCCTTCGACTTTGCGGCCGTTCTCGCAGGCCATGTTGCCTTCGATCCCTCCAAGATCACAGTAATCGAAGGCCCAAGCGCGTAGGGCGCCCGTACGCGCTGGGGAAGATGCCGCGCCCCGCGCAAAAGAGCGCCGGGTGTTTAAAGTCCCTATACGGTCACAGCCAAACATAGGCCCGTCACCGGGCTGACATAATTGGGGCCGAATTCCTTACGACGATGCAACCATAGCGGGAATGCGACATCGCGCGCGAAGGCTTTACGGCCTCTGGGGCTGGCCCCATGTCAAGCCACCTATGGGGAAAAACGTCGGCCATCGGCCCGCCCCCAATCGGGCGCGTTTCGCCGCGGTCACCCGCCCTTTGCCAGCCTTGCCTTTGCGCTTTTCGGGCGAGGTGGTAAGGACACGCAACGAGAACAGAGGGGCGCAACGCGCGTTTGGCACGGAACGCACTGCAAAACGCACTGCAAGATGGAGACGAAGTGATGACTTACACGATTGATCGCCGGACCTTGATGCTCACTGCAGCCGGGATCGCCCTGGCGCAGGCTGCCAATGCCGAGGAAGCGGCCACCCCGCCGGAAGATGCCGCAACACCGCCTGCAGAAGCAGAAGCGCCGGCAGAAGAGGCCGCACCGGCGCCTGAGGAGGCTGCCGCAGAAGACGCCGGCCCGACCGTCCATGAAGTGCCGATGCTCAACCAAAACCCGGACAATCCGCGCCAGCGCATGGTGTTTTTGCCCCGGGTCTTGGCCGTCAAGCCTGGTGATACCGTGGTTTGGTTGCCCACCGATCCGGGCCACAACAGCCAATCGACCGACGGCATGATCCCGGAAGGCGTCGAGGGCTGGCTCGGCAAATTCAACAAGGAAGTGTCCTTCACCTTCGAGAAGCCGGGGATTTACGGCTATCAGTGCAAGCCCCACCTGGCTGCCGGAATGGTGGGTCTCATCGTCTGCGAAGGGGAGGGTCAAGCCCACAACCTGGAGGCCGCCAAACAGGTCAAGCAAATTGGCTTGGCGAAGAAAGTTTGGGGCGAGCTTTGGGCCGAGGCCGAAGAAATGGGCCTCATCCCGGCGGCAGAGGCCTAAGCCCGGCCCCAGGGGACACCGCATTCAAAAGCCCGGCGACCTGTCGTCGGGCTTTTTCAGTTTGACGACCGATCGCGCCTTATGCCTGCGCAATGCCATGACCCCGCCGTGACTGCGGCGCTGTGATGCTATAACCGGGCGGGGGCCATTGCGAGAAAACCAAAAAACTTGAGGGTAAAACGCCATGTCACGAAAATTCACGCCACGAGCGTTTATGTCACGAAACGTGCTGCCCACCGCGTCTGTCCTGGGTCTTGTTACTGCCCTCGGCGGAGGGGTCGGTATTAGCGGGGCCGCGTTCGCCGGCGGAGACGCTCCGAAATTTTATAGCGTCGAGGCCTTTTCGGTCACCTACGAACACTCAGGCGCCGAGACCGGGCAAACCGTGCAGCATAGCCGCGCGTGGGGTCGTGAGCGGGTGGAGGTGAAAGACACATCCATGTCGATGTTCGGCGTCAATCAGACGACGGACCAGCGGGTGATCTATCTCGACGATCAGATCATCAGTATCGACGGGGCGACCGGGCGGACAACCAAAACCACAAATCCGCTCTATGCGGACATTGTGGCCTCGATGGAGGGCAAGTCCGG
>JBCDJA010000394.1:0-2879 GCA_038748465.1 Pseudomonadota bacterium | reverse complement strand
CAAACATCCTTTGCCCAGCCGGCGATCTTCGCGGTCGAGGTGGCCCTCGCCGCGCTCTTGCGCCATTGGGGGCTGACGCCCGACGCCGTCCTTGGACACAGCATCGGTGAATTTGCGGCCGGCGTCGTGGCCGGCGTTTTCTCGGTAGAGGATGCGGCCCGCCTTGTCGCCCATCGCGGTGCGCTGATGCAAGCCTTGCCGGCCGGGACCATGATCGCTGTTCCCCTCGACGAAGCAGCGCTTGCGGATTATTTGCCGGACGATGCCTCCCTCGCTGCGCTTAATGCGCCGCGTTTGTCGGTCGCGAGCGGTCCCTCCGCGTCCATGGCGACCCTAACGGCGCGGCTTGCCGAGGAGGGCATTGCGGCCAAGCGGCTCGAGACGTCCCATGCGTTTCATTCGGCAATGATGGCCCCAGCGGTTGCCCCCTTTGCCGAGGCGGTGGCAAGGACCCCGCGGGCCTCGCCGGAGATCTGCTTCATCTCAACACGGACGGGTGGCCAAGAAACGACCCGCCTCACCGAGCCTGATTATTGGGCCGAGCAAATCCGCGAGCCGGTGCGCTTTGCGGGCGCGCTAAAGGCCGCTCACTCCGAAACGAATCCTGTGTTTCTGGAGGTGGGCCCGGGCCAATCGGCAGCGGCGATGATGCGCCGGACGTTCGGCCCTAAAGGCCCGTCCGTTGTGTCATGCCTCGGCCCGGCGGACAAACCGGGCGATGCGCGGGTCTCGCTCCTTAACGCCCTTGGTGAGATGTGGCGTACAGGGATCGAGGCGGATTGGTCGGCGCTGCATGGCGGCAAGGCCCATCGGGTGCCGCTCCCGACCTATCCCTTCGAGCGCCGCCGGCATTGGATTGACCCTCCAACTAAGGAGGAAAATGTGAGCCAAGAAACCCAGCCCGCCGGCCCCGCAAATGGGCAGGCCGAGAACGAGGTCGAAGCGCTCATACGCCGTCAACTCACGATCATTGAGGGCCAACTTGCCGCCCTCACGGGACGATAAAGGGCTCATCGCCATGACCGATCGCCGCCAATCGCTTATCGCAACCTTGCGGGCAAAGGCCGCCGACATTTCCGGCTATGCGCCGGAAGATTTGTCTACGGCGCGAAGCTTTTTGGAGCTTGGGTTCGATTCCCTGGCGCTAACCCAAGTCGCTACGGCGTTCTCCCGGGCATTCGGTGTTGAGATTACCTTCCGATCTTTGATTGAAGAACACGACACCTTGGCCGCGGTTGCCGAGCACCTGTTGCGCGTCTTGCCAGACGCAGTCCCCGACCCTGAACCCGAGCCCGCGCATGAGCCCGCGTCGGAGGTTGTGCACGAGGCCCAGCCCGAAAGGCTGGCCGCCCCCCGGCCCAACGAGGCAGCTTTCGCTCCGCAAGCGGATGGACTGCCCCTTTCTGTTCCATCGGCTGGCTCGTCATCGGGAGATGAGATGGCCGGGCTCTTCGCAAAGCAACTCGATTTGATGGCCCGTCAGATCGATCTCTTGCGCGGCGCGCGGGGGGAGGGGCAACGCGCCCTCACGCCGTCGCCTGCCCCATCAGAAGCGGTAGCTGCCACACCGGCCGCCAGCCCTCCCCAAGCCATGGCCTTGCAAGACAGTGAGGGCGATCAGGACCGGCCCCACGGCCAGCGCGCCGAGAAAGGCACCGAGGCTGCGACCTTCGGGCCGGCCCGGGCGCGGGCCCTGGGCGATCTGACCGAAAGCCAACGCGCGCATCTTGACGCCCTGGTGGACCGCCTGAGCCGGCGGACGGACGGCTCCAAGGCCCATACGCAAGCGGCACGGGCGGCCCATGCTGATCCAAGGACGGCTGCCGGCTTTAATCCTCTGTGGAAGGAATGTCTTTATCCGCTGGTTGTTGCCCGGTCTGAAGGCGCCTATCTTTGGGACATTGACGACAACAAATATATCGATCTCCTCAACGGTTTCGGGCCGACTTTTTTCGGCCATGGGGTCCCCTTCATTAAGGACGCTGTGAGGGAGGTTCTGGACGCGGGGTATCATGTGGGTCCGCAAATGCCCCTAGCCGGCGAGGCGGCTGCGCTCCTCTGTGAGCTGACGGGCATGGATCGGGCGACCTGGGTCAATACCGGGTCTGAGGCCGTTCAGGCCGCGCTGCGGGTTGCGCGCACGGTGAGGGGACGCGATAAAGTGGCGGTGTTTGCGGGCTCCTATCACGGGAATTTTGACGAGGTCTTGATCCGCCCTGCCGGGCAGGATCAGGGGCAGGGCCGCCGGGCGATGCCCCTTGCCCCTGGCATTCCAGAAAGCGCGGCCAGCCAAATGGTCGTGCTCGATTACGGCTCTGACGCGGCCCTGGAGGCGATTGAGGCCCAAGCCGGCGAGCTGGCCGCGGTGCTTGTCGAACCTGTACAAAGCCGCCGGCCGGGATTTCGCCCCCATGCCTTTGTCAAAAAACTTCGCACCCTGACGGAAGAGAAAAATATTGTCTTGATCTTCGATGAGGTGATCACCGGGTTTCGCACCGGTCTCGGCGGCGCTCAGGCGCTTTATGGCATCAAGGCCGATCTCGCAACCTATGGCAAGGTCTTGGGCGGGGGCATGCCGATTGGTGCCGTCGCGGGCAAGAAGCACCTGATGGATACCTTCGATGGGGGCTGGTGGACCTATGGCGATGCAAGCAGGCCGTCAGCACCGGTAACATTTTTTGCCGGGACCTTCGTGCGTCACCCCCTGGCGATTGCGGCCGCCCATGCCTCGCTACGCTATTTAAAGTCGGTCGGCCCGGCCCTCCAAGAGGGCGTTACAGAGCGGACGGCCCGCTTGGTCGCCGCGGTCAATGGCGTGTTTGAGGCCCGCGGGGTGCTTTATTGTTTGAGCCATTGCACCTCCCAGATGTGTCTCGATT
>JBCDJA010000393.1:0-2887 GCA_038748465.1 Pseudomonadota bacterium | reverse complement strand
GAATGCCCGGCGAGACATACACATGCAGTTTCGGGGTCTCGGTTTCAAAGAGCCAGTCAGAATAGGCCGACACCCGCTCGACGACGTCCTCGGGCTTGCCAGCAATCGGCACCTGATTGGGCCAGACATAAAGCGGTTTCCGGCTCGCCGGCTCGATGAAGGGCGCCCGATAGGCGTTCATCTCTTCTTCTGTCATGGTGCGGATGATCGCTGCGGGAAACACCTCCTCGATAAAGCCGTTCTTGTCGATGATAAAGGCAGGGCCCTTTTTGGCATGGCGAAAAATACGGAACAGCTCTCCGGCCGTGCCCATGGCCTCTAAGCTTGCAATGGGCGATCCGGGGGGCAGGAACGTCTCCATAAAGGCGATCGCCTTGACCTGATCTGGATTACGCGCCGCGTAGTCGAGCCCCAGGGCGCCGCCCCAATCGTGCGTGACCAAGATGATCGATTGAAGGTCAAGGGCGTCGATAAAGGCTGCTAGATAGTCTGCATGGGTTGCAAAGGTGTAATCGATATCGGGTTTTCCGGATGCACCAAATCCCACATTGTCCGGCGCGATCACGCGCCCGCGATCCGTCAGATAGGGGAGGATATTGCGCCACAAATAAGAGGATGTGGGATTGCCGTGAAGAAACAGGATGGCCTGGCCTTCGCCCTCGTCGACATAAGCAATCTCGGTTCCCAAAACCTCAATCGTTTTTTTCTCAAAGGGGAAGTCGGCCGAGATCGGCTCCGGGCCGGGGACCGGAAACAGGCTGGCCTTAGGCGGGACGTCCGTGCCAAAGGCGCCGCCGGGCAGCAAAGCCGCGAGAAGCAACACGCCGAGACCGGCGCTAAGGAGGCGGGGAGTGAATCCGGTCCTGATCATAGACAACTCTTCTTTCTACAGAGTGACGTTTCGTGGCAGGGCGGCTTAATCGCCGACGGTGAAGGCAAGGACGCGGGAAATATGCCCAAGCGGCCGGCCGCTTTCTTCCATCCAGACGTTGAAGGCGTGTTGCGCGGCCGCAAGATCCTTTTTGGAGGTCGGAGCTTTGTCCACAACGCCTTCTCGCACAAGCGCTGCGGCGACGTCGCGGGTGAAAATGACGCTATCAACGCCCATGCCGCGCAGAAAATACTGGGCCGTGGTGCCGCCCATGCGGCAGGCTTGTTTTTTGAGGGTGTCGAGCAGGCCGACATAATCCGTTTTGGGGTGTTGGCCGAAAAATCGGCCAGCGCTGCCATGGTCTTTCGCGAGGCGGGCGATAAAAATTGCGTTGTCCCTCACGGACTGAATTTTGGCGGCATGGCGAACAATGCGGGTGTCCGTGACCAGCCGGTCGAGGTCGGCATCCGACATTAGGGTCCACCTCCCCGGGTCGAAGCCGTCAAAGGCGGCCTCAAATCCTTCCCACTTGTTGTCGATCACACTCCAATTGAACCCGGCCTGAAACACCCGGCGGGTCATGTCCGAAAGCCATCGATCATCTGGAATCGCCGCCAAGGCCTTCGGTGACTTGACGGGGTCGAATAAGCCTTCGAGCGCGTCCGAACCGCCTTTTCGCTCCGCGGCCCAGGCGTAGAGGTCTTCGAATGTGCGCATTGGCCCCCCGCGCTCGTTTTACTTTGGCGATCAACGGGTCATGCAAGCATGGCCGGGCTGCCTTTTGGAGTGGCAGCCGCTACGTTAGCGCCTAAGACTTCCACAGACCGCTGATACTCTTTCCGGCACGATGCCTAAGGCACACACAGCGATGCTTGCCGCCCCTAGGCACCCTGAGACTATCTGAGGACATTTTTCCGTAATCTTAATTCTGCCGTCGCCTGGTTACGGAAAAGCCCGTTAGGCTTCCCTAAATACAACAATGAGACGATCAACACGCCGTCGCATTCCCCAGTCTCTGACGGCAGGTGTGGAGGAAGTCGTGACCCAATCGTTTTCGCGCGTAACGCCGCCGCCAACCCCCGTGGATCAAGCGTTTTTCAAAGGGCTTCAGTTGTCGGTAATGCTGTCTGTCCCCTGCTGGGCGGCGATCGTGTATTTGGGCATGCAAATCCTCTAACGCGCCTACGGCCACTACCGGAGGGCGCGCATTGCAGGGCGCACCCCTTCATCCCAAATGCGCGCAACACTTGGTCCCTAAAGGGCGCGGCCTTGAGGCACCCCGTTACGGTGTTGCAATCGGAAACCAGAAGTCCGGGCGATCGAGCGAGCGTAAAAACGCCCTCACAGCCAACACATCGCCCTCAATGCCAATCGTTCCTTTAACGGCCTGAACCCGAAAATCGAGTTGTCCTAAGAGGACCCGGTCGAAGACATCTCTCTCGGTACGGACGGTAGCGACAGGATCGTCCGGGCGTCCCGCACGTGGAACCACGACAGAGGGGCCGACATGGATGGCGACGGTTTCCTCGGTGTCGGTAAACTCAAACGCCAACACAAAGGGGTCCCGCTTGAAGGTTTCGGGTTTGAAGCGGGCTGCAAGGCTGTCGAACAGGTCGAGGGTCGGGACCGCTTTGAGAAAATCCTGATTGCCCAATTGCGGATCGCCCACATCCGGCACGCCCTCTCGAAGCTCAAGCGCGGCGGCTAGGTAATAGCTGCGCCATGCGCCGCTCTCGGCTTGAAAGCCAAGTTGTTCATAGGCGCTCGCCAGCCATTGACGGGCCGGCTCGTTGGTCGGGTCGGTGAAGACGATGTGATTGAAAAGCTCCGCAGCCCACCGATAATTCCCGGACCCGAATGCCGCCTCGCCGCGTTTCAGCACCGCCTCGGGGCCCCCCATGGCCTCCACATATTTGCTGGCAGTAACCTCGTGCGGCAGCCTGTGATAGGTCTCTGGAACACCGCTCCACCAGCCGAAATAGTGTTGAAAGACGGCCTTTGAATTGTGGTTCAACG
>JBCDJA010000392.1:0-2900 GCA_038748465.1 Pseudomonadota bacterium | reverse complement strand
GGTCGGTTGTTGGGGAAATCCGTGACCGCACATGGGATGCCCAAAGACTGTCAGCAATCGGCCCATGGACCATGGTGTTTGGCAAGCTCTTCGGAGCGACGAGTTTTGCTTGGTTCATTGGCGCCCTTGTGATCGCCATTTTGCTTATAAACCCCGCTGTCGGTTCAGACCCGCTGCGGTATTTCAGCCTAATCCTCACCTATATCTTCACGGGGATTTTTGCCCATGCAACCGCGCTTTTGGTCAGCTTACTGTCGATCCGTAAGAGCCTTGAAGGCCAAGGCCGTTTGAACACGGCTTTCTTTGCGGTCGCCGGCATCGCCGCAGCGATGACAGTGTTGGGATTGTCTACGGATGCGATCGATGGTGAGGGCCTCTTCACCGCCGCCTTCTATGGCGTCCCAATGCCAAGCCAGACCTTTATCCTCGGCTCCCTGATCATTTTTGCCGGCTGGACAATTTTAGCGAACAACCGGCTGATGCGTTTGGAACTCCAAATGCAAAACGGTCCTTGGGTGTTCCTCGCATTTGTCCTGTTCGTTGGCCTTTATGCGGGCGGCGCGGCCTTTGTCGGCGCGGCGCCGGGCGAGCCTGTTCCGAGCGATCTTCGGCTTTTGGCGGCAAGCATCGCGCTTGGAGGGCTCGCCTATGCATCGATGTTTTTCGATGTGAAGGATGCGAGTGTCTTGCGCCGGCTTGATGGCGCCCTGCGGTCTGGCTCGCCGCTCGCCATCCTCAATGCAACGCCGGGCTGGCTTTATGCCTACTTTGCGGCGGTCGGCGCCTTACTCGCCTGGACCCGGGTCTTCACGCCAGGCGACCTTGCCCAGGAATTGGCCTCTTGGATCGACCTGCCGGTATCGATCCTCGCCTATGGCGCCGGGGCTGCGTTGCTGTTCCTAACCCGGGACCTCTTGATCTTCCTATATTTCAACATGACCGGCGAACGCCGGCGGGGTGATTTTGCTGCTGTTGTTACCATCCTCCTGCTCTACACCGCCGGCAGCGTGCTTTTGGGCGCCGGTGGCGGCGCTAGATTGCTTTATTGGGCCATCCCGGCGCCAGCCGATCCGGTTTGGATGATGCTCGTTGCGCCGGGCGTTCAATGCCTTGTGATGGGCGTGTTGGTGGGCTCGCGCTACCGGGCGGCCTCGCTCAGCGCGCTTGACCGGTCGGCCAAAGCCTCTGAGGGTTAATCACACGTTTTTGCACTGCAACATCTTGCTCATTCGTGCCAAAAAACCCATGGTCTGAGGGGGATGTGGGATGGCCACGCGGGAAAGCGGGGCCTTAAAGCCGTGGCAATGACTTTCTGATTTGCTGGCGGCACGTGAGAGGGGGGCGGGATGCGTCCGGCAGGCCCCCCGCGACGGGAGCGGAGTGCCCATGACCGACCCCCGCAAAAAGCGGCAAATCGTTTCACTGCGAACCTTTTTTCTCACCGGGCTCGTGGTTGCGGCGCCGATTGGCATCACGCTTTATCTGATTTGGTCGTTTGTCGCCTTTGTCGACAAAACCGTCATTCCGCTTATCCCGGCCCGCTACAATCCAGAGACCTATCTGCCCTATTCGATCCCGGGGCTTGGGGTCGTTCTCCTCATCCTTGCGCTGATCTTACTCGGCATGCTGACCGCCAATTTCCTGGGCCGGTCCTTGCTGACCTTCGGCGAGCGCGTTGTCGAGCGCATGCCCGTTGTGCGCAGCATCTACGCGACGCTTAAGCAGATCATGGAAACGGTCGTTGCCCAGGGGCAGCAATCGTTTCAGCAGGTTTGCCTTGTTGAATATCCCAGACGCGGCATTTGGGCGATTGGGTTTATCAGTACCGATACGAAAGGCATTGTCCGCGCCGCGCTCGACCAAGAGATGGTCAATGTCTTCTTGCCAACAACGCCCAACCCCACCTCGGGGTTTTTGTTGTTCGTGCCACGCGCGGACATCATCATCCTTGAGATGACGGTCGAAGAGGCAGCGAAATCGGTGATTTCCGCAGGGCTTGTGATGCCGGATAAACGGTCCCCGGACGCCGCAGAGGCGCCAGATCAAGCCGATCGGCAAGCCAAACAAAAACGCGGGTTTTTAGGCCTTAATGGTCGGCGAAAGACATCGGCGGAGGCGCCTGCCGCGGCCAACCAGGAGGCAGCAACCGCGCCCGAGATTACCGCTCCGCCTCCTAAAGATGTCGAAGCCTTCACGATCCCCGATCCTGCCCGCTCAAGCCAGACCTGATCGGGCCCCTGTATGAGATCTCCATCACCCGGCGCTGAGCAAGCGAACCGCCTCATCGCGCTCGAAGAGATAGAGCAACACACGCAACGCCTCTCCGCGATCGGACCTTAAGGTTGGATCAACGGCCAAAGCATGCCGCGCCTCGCTGTGCGCCCGGTCGATGAGATCGCTGTGGGCGGGGAAGCTTGCAAGCCGGTAATAGGGCTGACCGCTTTGCCGCCGGCCCAGCAAATCGCCCGGGCCCCGCAGCCGAAAATCCTCCTCCGCGATCAGGAAGCCATCTTCGGTCTCGCGCAAAATCTGCAGCCGCGCGCGCGCCGCCTCGCTGAGCGGATGGCGGTAGAGCAGCACACAGGCCGATCCCTTGTCCCCGCGGCCAACCCGTCCGCGCAATTGATGCAGCTGCGCAAGGCCAAAGCGCTCGGCATTTTCCACAACCATAATCGTCGCATTTGGATTATTGACGCCCACTTCGATGACGGTGGTGGCCACGAGTACCGACAGCGCGCCCTCGATAAACCGGGTCATGACCTTTTCTTTTTCAGCCGGCTTGAGGCGCCCATGCACGAGGCCGACCCGCTCGCCGAAGCGTTGTTTGAGATCGGCATAGCGCGTCTCAGCATCGGCCATATCCACTTTGCCCCCGTCCTCCACGGCCGGACAGACCCAAT
>JBCDJA010000391.1:0-2907 GCA_038748465.1 Pseudomonadota bacterium | reverse complement strand
TCTGCTGATCGCCAATCGCGAGAGCTTCAATGCGATCACCGTCGACAGCGATACCTCCACCAACGACATGGTGCTGCTATTCGCGACCGGGCAGGGGGCACAGCATCGGCCCGTCACGCGCGCTGGCGATCGCAGACTGGCGGGGTTCCGCAAGGCGCTCGATGCGGTGATGGTGGATCTTGCCAAGCAGGTCGTGCGCGATGGGGAGGGCGCGAGCAAACTGATTGAAGTGGTGGTGAAGGGCGCAGGCACCGGCAACAATGCCGATGCGATCGCCCGCGCTATCGCCAATTCTCCCCTCGTTAAAACCGCAATTGCTGGCGAGGACGCGAATTGGGGCCGCCTGGTGATGGCGATCGGGAAGTCTGGTATCGCGGTCGATCCAGCGGCCTTGTCGATAGCGATGGGCGGCGTTGACATCGTCGCCCGCGGCGAGCGGGTGACCGGGTATGACGAGACCGCCGTGACCCAACACATGCAAGGCCAGAGCGTGTCGATTGAGATCGATGCGGGACAAGGCACGGGGGCTGCAAGGGTTTGGACATGCGATCTCACCCACGGCTACATCTCCATCAATGCCGATTATCGGAGCTGACTTAAGTGACCGCCTTGACCGACGAGCCGGACCCCAAGGCGCGCATGCTGAGCGCCGGCGCATTGGCCGGGGCTGGGCTGCCCACCCGCGTCTGGGCCGGGCAGGGCCCCTCGCTTGAGACCCATCGGCTGGTGCTGCGGCCGCTGCGCGCGCAAGACGCCGAGCCGGTCTCGCGCTTTATCAGCGACTGGGACGTGGCCCGTCAGGGGCTGTCCATAGCCCATCCCTACACGCAGGCGCGAGCGGTCGAATGGATCGGCGAGGCCCAGGCCGAATGGGCCCAGGGGCGGGTCTATGCCTTTGCCCTGGCCCGTCGGTCGGATGCGCGCTTTTTGGGTGTTTTGAGCCTGCGCCTCCTAGAGCCGCGGCTGCGTGGCCGGGCCGATATCGGCTATTGGCTTGGGCAGCCCTTTTGGGGCCGGGGTTATGCGCTCGAAGCGATTGAGGCGGTCAAACCCTTTGCCCATCGCCGGCTACGCCTGCGGCTTCTCGATGCCTCGGTCTATAACGAAAATCTGCGCTCGCTCAGGGTGCTGGAAAAGGCCGGGTTTCGGCGTGTCGGCACCGCGGGCTTGACCGTGCGGGACGGGGCGCGGCGCCGATCGATCAGCCTTTATCGGCACAGCCTTGGCAGCCAAGGCGCGGCACGATGACGGGCCCACTCGTTCTCGTGGCCGCGGTCGCCCTGATCGATCCGGACAATCGGATCCTTTTGGCGCAACGGCCTGAGGGCAAGGCGATGGCCGGCCTTTGGGAATTTCCTGGCGGCAAGGTCGAGGCCGGGGAGACCCCCGAGGCGGCGCTCATTCGTGAGCTTAAAGAGGAGCTCGCAATCGATGTCACCGAAGCCTGCCTCGCGCCTTTCGTTTTTACCTCTCACGCCTATGACGACTTCCACCTTTTGATGCCGCTTTATGTGTGCCGGCGGTGGTCGGGTTTTGTGACGGCGAGCGAAGGCCAAACCCTCACCTGGTGCCGGCCACGCGCGCTGCGCGACTACCCCATGCCGGCGGCGGATTTACCGCTTCTTCATCATTTGGAGGAACTCTTAGCCTGAGCTGAGGTGCGTTTTGGGTGAGGGCTTTAGTAATGCGTGATGGGCTGAAAGCCGTCTTCGAGGCCTTTGTCCTTGATCAAAGCGGCGCCACGGCAATGGACTATGCGCTCGTGGCAAGCGGCCTATCGGTTTTCGTTGCTGCCGCCGCCGCAGCCCTCGGGCCCCAAATTGAAGCTCTTTGGGTGCGCGTTGCGGACAATTACCGAAATTATTTCGACACCCTGATGCCGTGAGGCGCGGCCTTATTTTATGGGCCGCGTTTGGGGGCCGTTGACTTCTCATCGGTGCCCAGCGCATCAGCCAGGCGCGCCGCTGCCGAGCCGGGACGCAATGGCTTTTGCTGACTTTCATGGGGCACCCAGCCGGTCATAGTCAAAAGCTCAAAGGTGGCGCGCACGCGCCCATCCGGATCGGCAAACCGCTGATGATAAATCTCAAGAAACCGGGCTAAGAGCTTGCGTGAAAGCCCCCGTTTGTCCTGGTCCATAAGGCTGTTCGTCTCGCCCATGCCCCGCAAGTCGCGCAACAGATGCAGCGGGCTGTCATAGCGCACAACCACCCGGTCGCTATCCGTGACGGGCAGCGCAAAGCCGGCGCGCTGCAACAATCCGCCGAGATCTCTGATTTCGGTGAAGGGCATCACCCGCGGGGCCAGCCCCCCACGGATTTCAAGTTCCGCCTCGGCGAGAGCCTCGCCCAATTCGGTCAATGTCTCGCCCCCGAAAAGCACCCCAATGAAGAGACCGTCGGGTTTGAGGGCCCGCCGGATTTGCACCAGGGTGCCGGGCAGGTCGTTGACCGCATGCATTGCGAGCAAACTAACCGCCGCATCGAAGGCCCCATCCTTCAGCGGCAGCATTTCCTCAGAGGCGATCGCGTCTGCACGGCCGAGCGAGGGGTGGGACGGCGCTCCCTCAAGACCCACCGGCGCGATCCGGACGATGTCCTCCATGCCGCGGAGGGACCGCACGCCTTCGCGCTCGGCAGCGCTTGCGAAGGCCGCCGTTCGGCTACCGATATCGGCAACCTTTGGGAAGCGTCGGTCGATGCCCGCGAACCGTTGGCACACATCGAGCGCCGCGCGATCCAGCAAAAACCCGGTTGCCTCAAGGGAGCCGGCAGCGCGGGCAAGCCGTTTGGCTTGTAAGCGGCGATCGAAAAGGCTCTGCTGGTCTCGGTGCTCCGACATGGGACCAACATGGATGGCAAGCGAGACCGGCCAAGGCAAGCACACCGAACCGCCCGTGGCCCGAGG
>JBCDJA010000390.1:0-2916 GCA_038748465.1 Pseudomonadota bacterium | reverse complement strand
CTTAATCTTGAGGCGGACGACCTATCGCTCTTCCCCTTCATCTATTGGCGGATCGACGAAGGCCAACAGACGCCGAGCGCCCGCGTGTTAGAGAAACTCGATGCCTTTATGAAGACCGGAGGGCTGTTGCTGGTGGATACGGCCGACCAGGACATCCGGTTGCCTGGCGGGAACCGCAATTCGGCGTTTGCAACAGCCCAACAAGGGCATTTGCGATCCTTTTTAAGCCAGCTTGATGTGCCCCCGCTCGAGCCTGTGCCGACCGGCCATGTCATCACGAAGTCGTTTTATCTGCTGTCGGATTTTCCAGGCCGCTTTACCGGTGGGCGGGTTTGGTTGGAGGCGACAGACCGCACTGCCGAGCCCATTGACGAAGCCCCGCGGGGCGAATCGAATGACGGGGTAACCCCGTTGATCATCGGAAGCCATGATTGGGCCGCCGCCTGGGCAGTGGACGGTAATGGCCGCGCGCTTTATCCCGTGACGCCCGGCGGGGGAGCGCAGCGGGAAATCGCCCTCCGCTTTGGGATCAATACCGTGATGTACACCCTGACCGGCAATTACAAAGCCGATCAGGTTCACGTGCCGGCCCTGCTGGAACGGCTCGGTCAATAAGGGTGCCCTCACTGATGGGGTGGGACAGGACAAACCCATGAACCTTTCGTTTGTGTTCTCGCCAATGATCCCGGGCGCCGTGCTTGGGGTGTGTGCCGTGGCCGTGGCCTGCCTTCTTGGGTTTGCGCTGATCCGGGGCCACCGAGCCGTCCTGTGGCGCACGCTGACCGCACTCGGATTGTTTGTGCTGCTTGCCAATCCCTCCATCCAGACCGAGGAACGCGTGCCGATCCAAGACGTTGTCGCAATTGTCGTCGATCGCAGCCCAAGCCAGCGGATTGGCGAGCGGCTTGCGATTGCGGAGGAGGCCGCCGAACAATTGGTAGAGCGGTTGAGCCTGGGCGATGAGTTCGACGTGCGGCTTGTCGATGCCGGCCGACAAACCATTCGGCAAAATACGGGCCCTACGGACGAGCAAGGGGCGAGCGCGGACAGCTTGCGCGAGGGGACGCGGCTCTTTAGCTCGGTCCGCACCGCCCTTGCCGATGTCCATCCCGATAGGCTTGCCGGTGTGTTGATGTTAACCGACGGTCAGGTGCACGACGTTCCCGAAACCCTCGCAGAATTTGGCCGGGACGCGCCTTTTCATGCCCTGCTGACCGGCGACAAAGACGAGCGAGATCGCAAGCTGACCATAGAAAAAGCCCCTCGTTTCGGCATAGTCGGCAATGAGGTTGAGATCGACATTCGGATCGATGATTATCCCGAGACGGAGGAACAAACCCTCGCGGCCACGCGTCTCTTCGTCGACGGCAAGCAAGTGCGTGAGATGGCCTTGCGCACGGGCGACCAGCACACCCTCACCTATGTGCTCGAACACGGCGGGCAGTCGGTGGTGGAGGTGGAGGTCGAGGCGATCCCCGATGAGATCACCCTCACCAATAACCGCACCGCGATCGTTACCAATGGGGTGCGGGACCGGCTTCGCGTCCTCCTTGTTTCCGGCGAACCCTATGCTGGAGAGCGCACGTGGCGCAACCTGTTGAAGGCCGACCCGTCCGTCGACCTTGTGCATTTCACCATTCTTCGACCGCCGGAAAAGCAAGACGGGACCCCCATCAGTGAGCTGTCCTTAATCGCCTTCCCGACACGGGAATTGTTTTCCAACAAGCTGGAAGACTTTGACCTCATTGTCTTCGATCGCTACCAACAGCGCGGCGTGCTGCCCGTCGTTTATCTCGGCAATATTGCGAAATATGTTGAGGACGGAGGGGCGGTGCTGACCGCGGCCGGCCCCGCCTATGCAGCCAGCAACTCCCTCTACAGAACACCGCTTGCCGCCGTCCTGCCCGCAAAACCGAGCGGGCGTATCGTCGAACGGGGATTTCGGCCAGAGATTACCGATCTCGGTGATCGCCATCCGGTGACGACCCAGCTTGAGGGCGCCCCCCGTCAAGGCGCAGGTGCCGACACCGATCCCAATTGGGGCCGTTGGTTCAGGCTCATCGATACCGAAGTTTTGTCCGGCAACGTCCTCATGGAAGGGCCGCAACGTCGCCCGCTGCTCGTGCTTGATCGGGTGGGCGAGGGCCGGATCGCCCAGCTTAACTCCGATCAATCCTGGCTTTGGGCCCGCGGCTTTGATGGGGGCGGTCCGCAAGCTGAACTGTTAAGGCGGCTTGCCCATTGGTTGATGAAGGAGCCGGACCTTGAGGAAGAACGCCTGAGCGCAGAGGCTGAAGGCAACCGCCTTCTGATCACCCGGCGCACCATGAAAGACGCGGTTGAGGTAACCCAGGTCACGGCCCCCGATGGCACGGAGCTCCCTGTGACCTTGAGCGAGCAATCGCCAGGCTTGTGGCAAGCTGAGCTCGAGACCGACCAATTAGGCCTTTACCGTATTGCCGAGGGGCCGTTCTCGACCGTTGCCGTGGTGGGCCCCGTCAATCCGCTCGAATATGCCGACGCTCGGACGACGGAAGAAAACCTAAAACCGCTGGCTGATGCGACGCGCGGCGGCGTGTTTTGGGTCGCGAAGGACGGGTCGGTGGCGCTGCCGGCCTTGCGCGATGTGCGGGCCGGGCGTGATTCGGCCGGAAGCAATTGGCTTGGTTTGCGGCGCAACAATCAATACACTGTGCAATCGACCGCATCGGTTTCCCTGCTCAATCCGTGGCTTTTCGCGCTCGCCCTCCTGGCGGCGTTTTTGTGGATGTGGCGCCGCGAGGGGCGCTAGCGCGCGAGGCCGCCCCCTTACGGCAATCACCGCATCGGACGAACCGGGCCCGCAACCCCTGTCAAATCCTCCGCACTGGCGCCCCGCCACAACAGGCGCGCCGGATCAACGGGAGCGGGCATCGT
>JBCDJA010000389.1:0-2923 GCA_038748465.1 Pseudomonadota bacterium | reverse complement strand
TCCGCGTATTCCACCTCGTCCTTGGTGACGAGCGAGATCATCTCGCCCCCACCGCGATAGGGGCGCATCGCCTCCAGGTGTTCAAGCTTGCCATAGAGGCATCCGATCCCCGTGGGCCCATAGAGCTTGTGCCCCGAAAAGGCGTAGAAATCGCAATCGAGCGTCGCCACATTGAGCGGCAGATGCACCGCCGCCTGGCACCCATCGAGCAAGATGGGGATCCCATGGTCATGGGCAATCTTAACGAGATCGGCAGCGGGGAGAATCGTACCAAGCGCATTCGACATGTGGCTGAGCGCCACAAACTTCGTGCGCGTGGAAAAGAGATCCCGATAGGCATCAAGGTCGATCTCGCCCGTATCGGTGACCGGCAGCCACTTCAGCACGGCCCCTTTCTCTTGGCGCAGATAATGCCAAGGGACGATGTTGGAGTGATGCTCAAGCTCCGAGAGGATGATTTCATCGCCCGGTTCGATCCGGTCCCGCACAAAGCATTCTGCAACAAGATTGATCGCGTCCGTGGCACCGCCCGTCAGGATAATTTCCCGCTCATCATCGGCATGGACGAACTTGCGCGCCACGCTTCGTGCGCGCTCATAGGCGGCTGTGGCCTCGTTGCTAAGATAGTGCAGCCCACGATGCACATTCGCATAGCTCGTCGCCATAGCGTCCGTCATCGCATCAATGACGCAGCGAGGTTTTTGGGCCGAAGCCGCGTTATCGAGATAGACAAGGGGCTTGCCGTAGACGTCGATGGACAGGATCGGAAAATCCGCCCGCACATCGGCAACGTCAAACGCAGGGACGGTTGTTATCAAAGGCGCGGTCACCGTAAAGGTCCTTCCTGACTATCAAAAATGGTCGGTCAGCCAATCTTGAGCGAGCGCGCGCAACAGGCCTTGCGTTTCGTCCTCGGCCACGGCGTCAATCGCCTCTTCAACAAATCCGCCAACCAGCAGGCGCTCAGCTGCTTTACGCCCAATACCCCGTGCACGGAGATAAAAGATCGCGTCCTTGTCAAGAGCGCCGATTGTGGCGCCATGGCTGCACTTCACGTCATCGGCATAAATCTCAAGTTCCGGCTTGAGGTCCATTTCGGCGCGCTCGGACAGCACCAACCCCTTGGCGCCCATTTGGCTGTCGGTCTTTTGGGCGATTGGGTCCACGTGGATTTTACCCTGGAACACCCCGCGAGAAGAACCAAGGAGCACCGTGCGGAAATCTTCCTCACACGAGCAATCGGGCGCAGCATGATGCACATGGGTTGTGATGTCGCCGTGATCGGCGCCGTCAAGCAGCGTAATCCCGCCGAGGGTTAAGGTTGCCTCCTCGCCCTCAAACCGGCCGGCCATCTCGATGCGCGTCAGCGAGGGATCGCGCATGAGCGAGAACACGCGTCCGCTTGCCCGCGCTTGCAATGTCATGTCCGTGCGCTGAAGCAGGGCGGTATCGAGGTGCCCGTCGCTCAAAATCAGCTCATCGAAATGCCCGCCCTCATCGACCAAAACGCGCGCGCCATGGGTCGATAGGGTCTTGGCATCGCCGAGCGCCACATTGGCCGTTGCAACAGCAAGGGTATCACCGGCGCGCACCCGAATAAGCGACAGGGTGTGCCCGCCATCCTCTGCCCCGGTTGAGACATGCACCACCAGGAGCCGGCCCTCCAAGGCCGCCTCGGCACTGTCGATGATCAACCCATCGGTAAACAGCCCGGCATTGAGCTCGCCGATCCACCCTTTGCTTTGGGGGAGCGCTTTCAGCGTTGCTTCCACGAGGGCGGGATCATCCGCCATCGCCAAACGCAGGGTCTTCACCCGCGTCGCCTCAAGGCGCCTTGAAAGATCGCGGTCGAACACACCGTCGACAAACACAGCGCGGGGGCCAGGCCAATCCTCAAGCACGGGAGGCAGCGCAATCGGCGCCGGTTGGGTGTCAGACAGTGTGCGGACACGAGACCTAAGGTCTGTGTACTTCCACTCCTCCACGCGCCGGTGCGGCAGACCTTCAGCCAGCAGCCGTTCCCGAGCAGCTTCTTGCAAGCTGAGGGCCCATGCCGGCTCGCTCTCGCCGCGGCGCGTCATCCGACCGGCCAGCATCTGCTCTGCCTGCGTTAGCGCAACCCCTGATTTGGTGTGCTCGGTCATGGCTGATTATTGCTCTCTTTCATTGCGCACCTAACGCGCCCTCATCCCGCTCTTAGCGCGCCCCGGCCTCCCGCGCGCGCTCTGGCGCTGGCCAGTTCTGTCTGCGTGACAGCGCCTGATTTAGGCCGCGTCCGCGATAACGGCGTCATAGCCTTTTTCTTCAAGATCAAGGGCGAGGGTTTTATCACCGCTACGGACGATCCGCCCACCCGCCAAAATATGCACGTAGTCCGGCACGATAT
The DNA here is from genome assembly GCA_038748465.1 of Pseudomonadota bacterium. Classification (GTDB taxonomy): domain Bacteria; phylum Pseudomonadota; class Alphaproteobacteria; order M2410; family M2410; genus JBCDJA01. The sequence goes on along the minus strand of JBCDJA010000389.1, from coordinate 537 downwards.
AGGTGAGGAGGCGCTGATAATGCGTGATCACCAGGAACGAGCGCTCCGGGCTGCGCAGGGCGTTCACACCCTCTGCCACGACCTTCAGAGCATCGATATCGAGGCCTGAATCGGTTTCATCGAGCACGGCGAGCGTTGGCTCTAGGAGGGCCATTTGCAGCACCTCATTGCGCTTCTTCTCGCCGCCGGAAAAACCGACATTCAAGGCGCGCTTTAACATCTCATCACTGATGTTCAGCGCTTCGGCTTTCTCCCGCACAAGGCGCATGAACGAGACGGTATCGAGCTCCCCGATGCCGCGGGCAACCCGCTGGGCGTTGAGCGCCGTCTTGAGGAACGTCATTGTCGCGACGCCTGGAATTTCAAGCGGATATTGAAACGCCAGGAACAGCCCGGCTGCCGCCCGCTCTTCCACTTCCATTTCAAATAAATCTTCGCCCTGGAAGGTCGCTGACCCTCCGGTCACCTCATATCCGTCGCGGCCCGCAAGCACATAAGACAGCGTGCTTTTGCCAGAGCCGTTCGGCCCCATAATCG
>JBCDJA010000388.1:0-2928 GCA_038748465.1 Pseudomonadota bacterium | reverse complement strand
GCGTGCGCGCGATCTGGGGCCAAAGGGCTCTGATCCGGCGCAGCAATGAGGGGGCGTGACGCGAAAATCGATGGTTAAGCAAGACAATGGGACCGGCAAACGCTCCCCAAAAGTTGCTGAATTTGAAAACATTCGCGATGAAATCATCACCGACCAGGTGCAGGAAAACCTCGATTTCTTGGGCCGCATGTTTTCGTTGCCCTTGCCTATTGTAGCAATTTTGCTCTTGGGCTTCGCCGCCGGCATGGAGCAGGTGCCGGTTTTGGAAATGGACATACCCCGCGATCTCATCGGCAACACCGTGGTGGTCGTCCTCATCTTTCTGATCATTCAGGCCTATATCGCCACCCGGCTGATCAAGCAGATCTACACCCGTTCCGACGAGCCTGAGGTGGTGGAATTTATCCTAAAGACCCACGCCAGTATTTTTAATCCGTATCGTGACGGCTTGATTACAGGTCTTGCCCCCATCCTCGCGCAAGGATTGGTCTTCGCCCTCGTTATTACCGCGGCCGGCAACCATTATGGCTGGTACGGCGAGAGCCTTGATTTCGGCAATCTGTGCGCCCCCGGCGAGGTTGGCGCCCCGTTGATCGTGAACAACATCCTCGAGGCCGCCTTTGTGGTGACCTGCAAATTGACGGGCACGGTTTATGTGGAGCCGCCGGTTTATGAGGCCGCCTCGGTGCTGTTGTCGCTCTTGTTTCTTTCGGTTGTGCTGTTTTATGGCGTCACCTTCCTTATCTTTGCGCTGACACTGGAGCACCCGCGGTTTCCCCATCGGCGCGTCATCAATGGGCCGGTTCTCGCCTATTCAAAGATCGTGCTCTTTATGCTGATTGTTATCTCGGCATTCTTCCCCAAGACGCTGATGGCGCTCATCACCGCGCCGTTTGTGTAACGCACTGAAGGGCCCTTGCGTGACATGGGGTAAGCGACTTGTTGCCGCCTCGAGGGCTCGCGGTGCGGGGCTGAAACCACATTAGGCCGCTTGCCGGACAAACGGCTCCAGAAAGTCGGCAAGGACATGATAATCCGCTTCACGGGCGCTGCCGTCCCGCCAGGCAAGGCCGATCTCCCGCGCAACGCCCTCGGGCTCCAGGGGCACGGTGATCACATCGGCCCCGGCCAGCACTTGGTCGCTCACAGCCATGGACGGCAAGAGCGTGATGCCAAGCCCAAGACCGACCATTTGAATGAGGGTGTTGAGGCTGGTCGCGCCAAGCTGCAAACCCCCATCAGCCCGCCCTGAAGGGATCGGCGCATTCGGCCCCGCCGCGCAGGCGCGCAACGCGTGATCGCGCAGGCAATGCCCGTCATCAAGCAGCAGCCAGGGGGGTTTTGGCCCCAATTGCTCAAGGGTGACCGAGCGCTCTTTGGCCCAGGGCACCGAGGCGGGCCCAGCCACGTAAAACCGGTCGGTGCCCAAAACGCGCGTTGTGAGCTTATCGGTGGCGTAGGGATAGGCCATCAAGACAAGATCGAGTGCGCCGGCACGCAACTGATCGAGGAGCACCGCGGTCAGGTCCTCCCGCAAGACCAGACGCAACCCGGGAAACGCCTCACGCAGGGGCGGCAGCGCCCGGGGCAGAATGAACGGTGCGATGGTGGGGATCACCCCAAGCCTGATTTCGCCGCTCAAGGGCGCCCGGTGCCGCTCGGCGACCGTGACGATATCGCCAACCGCGGTCAGGACATCGACCGCGCGGCGCAGGACCTCCGTCCCGAGGGGGGTGAACAACACCTGCCGGCTCGACCGGTCCACCACCTGGCCCCCGAGAATGTCTTCAAATTCTTTGATCCCGGCACTCAAGGTCGATTGGCTGACATGGGCGGCCCGGGCCGCGCGGCTGAAAGACCCATGCTCGGCCAAGGCGGCAAGGAAGGTCATCTGGCGCAAGGTCGGCAGTCGCTTCATCGGGGGGCATCCAGCTTGGGCGAGGGGCTCGAGTATCGGAATTTTCGATATAAAGCCGAAAATCAAGAAACAAGGGCTCTAGATCAAGGGCGCCCTCACGGCCCGCCATGCTGGCACCGGCACCCGTGACCCCCATCACGCGTCCGGACCGCCTCGGTGGTGTTTGCTAACGGAGACGCAGCCGTAACCAGGAGCCTTGCCGTGATCGATTTTTATACCTGGACCACCCCCAACGGGCGGAAGGTCTCTATCCTGTTGGAGGAGACAGGCCTTCCCTATACGACGCACCCGATCGATATCGGCAAGGGGGCGCAATTCACCCCCGAGTTTCTGGCCATCGCGCCGAACAATAAGATTCCGGCAATCGTCGATCATACGGGCGACGGAAAGCAGGTTTCGATCTTTGAAAGCGGGGCGATCCTCGTCTATCTCGCCGAGAAAACCGGCCAGTTTTTGCCAAGCGGAGGGCCCGAGCGGGCAGCGGTGATGCAATGGCTCTTTTGGCAGATGGGCGGCATTGGCCCGATCATGGGCCAGCTTTACCATTTCGCGAACAAAGAAGATCTAGACGACCCTTATCCCATCGATCGGTTCCGGACCGAGACGGGGCGGCTTATGCGGGTGATGGACGAGCAGCTGGCGACGACGGATTATCTCGCCGGCGCCTACTCAATCGCCGATATGGCGGTCTATCCGTGGGTGGCTGCCGCGTTTCCCCTGTTCAACACTATGAATGGCACAACCGAGGCCGACTTTGCCTCGGTCGCCCGGTGGCTCAAAACCATGGGCGAGCGCCCGGCCGTCGCCCGCGGTATGGCCGTGCCATGATGCCCAGGGCCTCCTCCCTCGCGCGTTGCCCGGTTTGGCGCATCTGCGGGCTTTGTTGGGGGACGGCTTGCGATCGGGCCCAGGCTCGCCTAATGATAGTTCATGTCTGAACCAAAATTGCTGCACCTCCTTCATGTGTCCCATGAGGGGGTTTACAAAGCCATCGACAAGCACCTCAAGGC
>JBCDJA010000387.1:0-2961 GCA_038748465.1 Pseudomonadota bacterium | reverse complement strand
CGTAAAACACCGTGATCGATTGGGGGCCGACCTTAAAAAACCGGGCCGCTTCGCCGACAGACTGGCCAGACGCATTCATGAAGGTCTGGGGTTTTAATAGAAGGACTTTATCGCCGTCCGGCGCGCGGCTGGGCCGTCCCTCCCGCAGCACGGCTTGGAATTTATTTCGTGCACTGCCGAACGAGCCCTTATCCGCGATGGCGTCAACCGCCATGAACCCAACATTGTGTCGGTGCCCCGCATATCCCGCTCCGGGATTGCCAAGCCCGACAAAGAGTTGGACCGCCATCGGGGTCTCCGCCGAAAGGGCAGGGGTCAGTCGCTGTCGGCCTCGCCGCCGCCATCGCTCGCATCGGCCTCTTCGCCGTCAGCGGCACCTTCCTCATCGTCGACCGACAGGCCAGAGGGCGCCGCGATGGTCGCGATCGTAAAATCGCGGTCGGTGATGATGGTCTGGGTGTCGGGCGGAAGGGTGATCGATGAAATCTTTAGGCTATCGCCGATCACGGCCTCGCCTAAGTCAAGCTCCAATGCCTCAGGGATTGCGTCCACGGAGCAATTCAATTCCACCTCGTGGCGCACAACATTCAGCACACCCCCGCGTTTCAGGCCCGGACATTTCTCTTCGTTCAGGAAATTGACGGGGATCATCAGGTTCACGCGAGCCCCCTCGCCAAGGCGCAGGAAATCGACATGCAAGGGCCGGTCGGTGACCGGGTGATATTGAACATCGCGCGGGATGCACCGGGTTTGGCTGCCATCGCGCTTTACTTGAAACAAGGTGGCCAAGAAATTTCCGCGCTGGATCGATTTGACCAAATCGCGCTCTTCCACGGCGATGTGTTCCGGCGGTTCATCCCCGCCATAGACGACCGCCGGCACGCGCCCGGCATTGCGCACCGCGCGGGCGGAGCTGGTGCCCAGCGTGTCGCGGCCAGAGGCCTCAATTTCGTAGCTCTTGCTCATCGCTCTCTCCCAGACCGGCGTCCGGTCTTGGCCGGTGCGCGGGCGCCTTGTGAGATGGGTGTTCGTTGGCCGGTTGGGCCAGGCCGGGCGGCGGGCGGACAATGACCGCACCCGACCCGGTGACCCTTGACGGCGAAGGCGGGGTGATAGCCCAAGACCGGGCGGAAAGCAAACGATGCAAGCGCCGTTGGAGGGTCAACAGGGAGCCCGCGTGCGGTGCTCAATCAAAGAGGCTTGAAACGCTCTCATCTTCGGCAATCCGCCGGATCGCCTCGCCGATGAGGGGGGCGATCGAGAGCACCCGAATGTTCTGGGTGACGCGCACGGCCTCGGTTGGCGCAATAGAGTCAGTGATGACAAGGCTTTTGAGCGCCGAGGCGCTGACACGGGCAACCGCGCCGCCTGAAAGCACGCCATGGGACACATAGGCGTAGACGTCCGCTGCCCCATTCCGCAAAAGGGCCTCGGCGGCGTTGCACAGGGTGCCCGCGCTGTCGACGATGTCGTCGACCAAAATGCAGATCCGGCCGGACACATCGCCGATAATGTTCATCACCTCCGACTCGCCGGCGCGTTCGCGCCGCTTATCGACGATCGCCAAATCAGCGTTAAGCCGTTTGGCAAGGCTCCGGGCCCTGACGACGCCGCCCACATCCGGCGAGACGATCATCAGATCGGCGCCATCGAACTGCTCGGTGATATCGCGCTCCAGCACGGGCGCCGCGGTGAGATTGTCGGTCGGGATGTCGAAGAAGCCTTGGATTTGGCCGGCATGGAGATCGAGGGTTAGCACCCGGCTGGCGCCGGCACCGGTGATCAAATTGGCGACAAGTTTGGCCGAGATCGGCGTGCGGGGGCCGGGTTTTCGGTCCTGGCGCGCATAGCCGAAATAAGGGATGACCGCCGTGATCCGCGCTGCCGACGCGCGGTAAAGCGCATCGGTGCAAATCAGCAATTCCATCAGGTTGTCATTGGCCGGATAAGATGTGGACTGAACAACGAAAACATCCTGACCACGGACATTTTCCATGATCTCGACAAACACCTCGAGATCGGCAAACCGGCGCACATTGGCCTTGGTGAGCGGAGAGGAAAGATAACCCGCAATCGCAGCGGCAAGGGGACGATTGCTGTTGCCGGCGACCAGCTTCATGGGGCGCATCCCTTTTGATCCCACCTGGCAACGAGTGTGCGGGGCCAGGTCCAACAAAGCCCGTTGCGGGCCCCAAATGTGACGATTGTCTTACAAATCTTGGGGCTTCTTACAGGCGGCCGGATGGGAAGTAAACACAAGCCCGCGAGCGCGGATCAACGGTGCTTTCGGGCAGCGATTTAGGGAGCCGGTTTTGCCGCCCGGTTTTCCCCAGCTGCCGAGAAGATCGCGCGCAAGAGGTCGGCCATGCCGGTCGCCGCACCGCCGGCAACGTCATAAGCAACGGGCCCCCACGCGCCGCTCATGGAGCCGGCCGGAATGGTTTCGCTCTGTTTGACATTGCCAAGATCCTGGCCGCGCGGCCCCTTCATGTCCCAGCGAATTTCAATGAATTCTTGGCCCCCACTGCGCGGCTCGAGCGTTACGACGCTTTGCACGACGAACACCCCGGGCCCGGGTTCGGGCACGACTTGGATGCCCTGTTGGCCAAGGGCTTGTTTGAAGGCCAGGGACAGGGATCTGCGCCCATCGCCCGGGGCACCAAGAATGGGAAGCACATAAACCTGTGGGGCCTGGCCGGCAGGCCGGCTTGCTTGGGGTGCTGCGGCCGGCTCGGGCTTGGGAGATTGGAGGGCGGAGGGCTGCACCGTTGCGCCGTCAGGCTGGGACTTTGCGACGCCTTGATCGGATGCCGGGGATTTGCCGGCCGGTAACGGCATGGAGGCCAACCGGTCATCGGCCGCCTCGCCGGCAAGCGATGCCTCAGCTGGTGGGACAGTCGCCGGTTCGAGCACCTTTGCCGAAACAATCTGCCGGCTTTCTGCATTCGCGGTTGTAGGGCG
>JBCDJA010000386.1:0-2965 GCA_038748465.1 Pseudomonadota bacterium | reverse complement strand
CTGGGGATCAACGATGAAACGGTTGCCGGCCTTGCGGCCTTGTCGGGCAGCGAACGGTTTGCCTATGACAGCTATCGCCGGTTCATCCAGATGTACTCAAACGTCGTGCTGGGGATTGACCATCACCTGTTTGAGGAGGCGCTCGACATTGCCAAGGAAGAACGGGAGGTCTTCCTCGATACCGATTTGACAGCGGACGATTGGAAGGAAATCGTGGCCGCCTACAAAGATCGGGTAAAGACCGAGCTCGGCAAGCCCTTCCCCCAAGATGCGCGCGAGCAATTATGGGGCGCGATTGGTGCTGTGTTCGGGTCCTGGCGCAACGCCCGGGCGGTGACCTACCGGCGGCTCAACAAGATCCCAGAGGCGTGGGGCACCGCGGTTAATGTGCAGGCGATGGTGTTTGGCAATATGGGCGAGAAGAGCGCGACAGGGGTCGCGTTTACGCGCAATCCCTCGACCGGCGAGAAAACCTTTTACGGTGAGTATCTCATCAATGCTCAGGGGGAGGACGTTGTGGCTGGCCTGCGAACCCCCCAGCAGATTACCGAGGCGGGCCGGATCGAGCAAAAGCTCGATGCGCCGTCCATGGAAAAAGCCATGCCGGCGGTGTTCGGCGAGCTTGTCGAGGTTTACCAAACCCTTGAGAAGCATTACCGGGACATGCAGGACATCGAATTCACAGTCGAGGAAGGGCGCTTGTGGATGCTGCAAACCCGCAATGGCAAGCGGACGGCAAAGGCGGCGCTCAAGATTGCGGTCGATCTGTGTGAGGAGGGGCTGATTGACCAGCGTGAGGCGGTGCTGCGGGTCGACCCCGCCGCCCTCGATCAATTGTTGCATCCGACCCTTGATCCCGATGCGGAGCGGGATGTGATTACAATGGGCCTGCCTGCCTCGCCGGGTGCAGCGAGCGGTGAGGTAGTGTTCAGCGCTGACGAGGCCGAAGCGGTCAAGGCAGCCGGCCGGCCGGTCATTCTTGTGCGGATTGAAACAAGCCCAGAAGACATCCATGGCATGCACGCGGCCGAGGGCATTTTAACCGCCCGGGGGGGGATGACCAGCCATGCTGCGGTGGTTGCCCGCGGTATGGGCCGGCCCTGCGTGTCCGGTGCGGGCGCCATCAAGATCGACTACAAGAATGAGTCCTTTCTTGTGGCGGGAGCCACCATCAAAAAAGGCGATATCCTGACGATCGACGGGACGACGGGCCAGGTCATGCGCGGCGCCGTCCCGACCATCCAGCCTGAACTATCGGGCGATTTCGGCACCTTGATGGGCTGGGCCGATGAAGTCCGCCGGCTGAAGGTCCGGGCCAATGCCGAAACCCCGGCCGATGCGCAGACAGCGCGCGGATTTGGCGCCGAAGGCATCGGCCTGTGTCGCACCGAGCATATGTTTTTCGATGAGGAGCGGATTGTCGCGATGCGGGAGATGATCCTCGCGGCTGACGAATCCGGCCGGCGTGCCGCGCTTGAGCGGATCCTGCCCATGCAACGCCAAGACTTTGTCGAGCTGTTCACGATCATGCAGGGCTTGCCGGTCACGATCCGTCTGCTTGACCCGCCCCTCCATGAGTTCCTTCCCCATCCGGAGGAGGAAGTCGCCGCGGTTGCCAAAGCAGCCGGCCTTGATGCCGAGGCTCTGCGCCAGCGGGCTAACGAATTGGCCGAAATGAACCCCATGCTCGGCCATCGGGGATGCCGCTTGGGGATCACCTATCCCGAGGTCTATGAGATGCAGGCCCGGGCCGTATTTGAAGGCGCACTAGAGGCAGCCGGCAAAACGGGAGCACCGATTACCCCGGAGATTATGGTGCCGCTGGTAATGACCCGTGAGGAGCTGGCCTTCCTCAGGCAGCGGATCGACCACGTTGCGGCAGCCGTCAAAAAGGAGAAGGGCGCAGAGTTCGATTATCTTGTCGGCACGATGATTGAGCTGCCCCGGGCCGCCTTGCGTGCCACCGATATTGCAGAGGATGCGGAGTTTTTCAGTTTCGGCACAAACGATCTCACCCAAACCACCCTTGGCATCAGCAGGGACGATGCCGCGCGTTTCCTCACCGAATATCAAGATAAGGGCCTGCTGAAGACCGATCCCTTCGTGACGCTCGATCAATCGGGCGTGGGCGAATTGGTGTCGCTTGGGGTGGACCGGGGCCGCGCTGCCCGCCAAAACATCAAACTCGGGATCTGCGGGGAGCATGGCGGCGATCCGGATTCGATCAGCTTTTGCGAGGGGCTCGGGCTCGATTATGTGTCCTGCTCCCCGTTTCGGGTGCCGATTGCCCGCCTCGCTGCGGCCCAGGCTGCAGCCCTGAAGGCCGGGAGTTAATCAAAAGCCCGGGTGCCTCCCGCGCTTATCGGAGGCTGGGGCCCCGTTTCCCATCGTCTGAGTGTCCCTATCGTCTGTATGTTCCCATCGCCTGACTGTCCCGGACGACCAGGTGCGCAAGCCAAGGAGAGTGTGTGGTGTCCGGATGGTCGGTGCCAGCCATTGAAGCGATTAGAGCCGGGTCGAAGCCGGCGGTTGCCCAGGCCTTGGCGGCTGTTGAGGCGGCCGCAGACGATGCCGCCGTCATCGCGCTCCTCGATGCGGCGTGGGCGGCGCCAAAAGGCCATGTCATCGGCATCACCGGGCCGCCGGGCGTTGGCAAGTCCTCGCTTTTAGCGGTCTTGATCGATCGCTATCGCCAATCGGGCCGCAGTGTGGGGATTATTGCCGTCGATCCCTCGTCTAAGAAAACCCGGGGGGCTTTGCTCGGCGACCGGACCCGGATCAAAACCGATCCCTCCGACACCGGCATTTTCATCCGCTCCATGGCCGCCCGTGACAGGCTTGGGGGGCTTGCGGGGCTGTCTTTCCCGGCGATGGTTCTCTTCCGGGCCGCGTTTGATGTGGTGTTGATCGAGACGGTAGGGGTGGGGCAATCGGAGACCGACATTCGCGACTTGGCAGACACGGT
>JBCDJA010000385.1:0-2974 GCA_038748465.1 Pseudomonadota bacterium | reverse complement strand
GCAAGTCCTATATTCTCAATGCGACCTACGCGATACCCCTTGAAAGCGCAACCTTGAAGGTCACCGGGTTCGGCTACCTGCTCGAATTTGAAGACGCCATTGGATTGAGTTCGCAGACCTACGGCATTCGGGCTGTCGGTAAGAAAGGCATTTTTTCGGGCAGCGCGACCTATGCCCAGCAGTCAGACTACAAAGACCAACCCGTCGACTATGACGAGCCCTATTACGCAGCCGAGCTCAACGCCAAGTATCAAGGCTTCTCCGCGGGCCTCGGCTATGAAGTTCTTTCCGGCGACGGAACGATCGGATTCTCAACGCCGCTTGCGACCCTCCATAAGTTCAATGGGTGGGCAGACAAATTCTTGGCGACCCCTGCCGACGGGTTGGAGGACCTCTATGTCAAAGCCGGATACACTAAAAAGGGCGTGGGCCCCCTCGATATGGTGAAAGTCGCGGTGATCTATCACGACTTCGAGGCGGAAGATTCTGGCGATGATTATGGCAGCGAGCTTGACCTCTTGGCTGTCGCCAAGGTCGGCAAGGTGTCTTTCACGGCCAAATATGCCGATTACAACGAGGACGGCTTTGCGACCGATACGGAAAAACTCTGGTTCTCCGTCGGTTACAAATACTAAAATCGAACCGGTACTGAGTTTAGCCCCGGGCGCGCTTAACCGTGCCTGGGGCTCTTTGATTGCAAAGCGGAACGGTCGGGCGACGCGTCGCTTTAGTTCCATCTGACCGTTGCTCTTTATCCGGCCTAACGACCGGACAAGACGCCAAAGCCGCGAAGAACAGGGCAGCCCGTGCCGCCCCCCGGTAGGCGGATGATCGATCCCGGGCGCGCGAGGACCTCCGGCGTTTTTACGTCCCACGCCAGACCGCACCGGCGCAATACGGAGATGAACAACCATCCAAGGTCCACCTGGCCTGGAAGCACCCCCATTTTGGCCGATGTCGGGAAGGCATGATGGTTATTGTGCCAAGCCTCACCCATGCTGATAAGCCCAGCGAGCGGGACATCGCGGCCTTGCACCGCCATGTCGGCCACCTCAAAACTCATGGCGTTACGGTCCTCCCCATAGGAATGATGGGCAAAGTGCCCGATCAGCCAATGGCCTGTCACACACACCGATACACGCACCGCAATACCCCAGACCACAAAGGCCCATCCACCTAAAAGATAGAGAACGATCGCCAACGGCACTTGCTGGGCCATCCAGGTGCGTTCGAGAAACTCCAAAACCGGATCGCGAGCAAATCGCTCATCGGGCCGGAAGGTTGGCGCCCGATCCAAGACCAAATCGCCATGGCATTGCCACAGATAGTCAGTCCAGAACGAGGCGCCGTGGCGAAGATAGGGATGGCACGCTGGTTGACGCTGGGCCCAATCTCGAATGTCGTGTTGCGCCATCATGCCCCGTGGGCCGGCCATGCCGACAAGCACACCCAAATAAACGAGGGCACGCTCCAACCAAAGGGGGCACTCAAAACTGCGATGGATCATCAGACGGTGCATGCCCACCGAATGGCCTGCACACAGGGTGATGGCAGATAGGCCCACGAAAACCGCTAAGGCAGGCCATGAAATAGTCATCGGCCCAAAGACGAGCGCGACACCCGTCATAGTACTGATCCAAACGGACTTGACCGGGCGCCAAACCACCTTGCCATGCCGCGGATCGGCAAAACCCTGCCCCCTCATCCGCTCCGTATCGCGCGTTTGCAGGATGGGACCGAAGGAAAATCCGCGTTTACGCATCGGCCCGTCCCCCGCCGCGGCGAGGCTTTGCCTGATCGCACTTGAGCGGCCGCGAGACCGGACACACCTCTTGCAAGTACCCATTCAGTGTATTGACGAGATTTTCCGACACCAGCGAATAATAGAGGAACTGCCCCTCCCGGCGCTTTCTCACCAAACCCGCATGCTCCAAGATCTGCAGGTGTTTAGAGACCGCCGGCTTCGTCATCTCAAATTTTGCCGCAATCTGCCCGGCGGCAAGCTCGGCCTCCGACAAATAGGCGAGGATCTTCCGCCGAGGGGTCGATGCCAAGGCTTCAAATATGGCGTCCATAGGCCGCGCCCTTTCACTATTTGCAATATTCTCTAATTAATTTATTATCTAAATAACCGATAGTCAAGGAGGCTGAGTTTGCCTTAGGCTTGAGACAATTGAGAGACGGAGGGTATTGTGGGGATCAAATCATCCAGCATTCATGCCTTGTTTGGCGTGCTCGCCTGCGTTTGGGCAACCGGCACCGCCTCGGCGAATGAGGACCTGACGCGGGAACGAACGGCGAAGGCCGCGCAATTGTTTCTCGATCTTTGCGTCAAAGGCCACACCGACCTGGAGCGCGTCGAGACGCTGGCAAACCAATTCGGCTTCATTCCAATGCCAGCGGAGCAACGGGCAGACTACGTCCGCAGCTGGGAAAAAGCGCGAGGCGCGACAGGGTTTCAATTTCTAGGGTTTCGCATTCCAGGGACCGAAGACCGACCAACAATTGACCTCAGCCTCAACAATGCGCCCACGCCAGACCAACCGGGCGGTGCGCTCACGGATTGTTCGATGGGGTTCGATGGATCGGCAACGATCGCGCAGATTTATCTCGAAGAAGGTCCCTCGTCTGAACTGATCAATGTTTCGGTGGTGAGACGTCCAGACTTCGCAGCCGGAGAAACCATCGGCCAACTCACTCTGGTCTACCGCGTCATCTACGGCGGCACCCCGCTTCTGATCCTTCTCTCAGGACCTTATGAGATGGAGCGGGGTTTGGAGCCGGCGGGAAAATTGGAGAACGCCCGAACGGGCCAAGTATCGATGTCCCTTCTTGCCGCTGGTCGCGACAACCCGGACCTTCAAACGAATTAGGCCGGGCCCGCGCTCAAATAGGCCGACCGGCCGGTAGCGCGAAGCGAAGACGCGCTCAAGTAGCGAGCCGAATGGCGAGCGGTAGCGCCAACAAAAACGCG
>JBCDJA010000384.1:0-2980 GCA_038748465.1 Pseudomonadota bacterium | reverse complement strand
GGCAGGAACAGTGTCGCTTGCCGATCCGTCAGCCCCGCTCGATCTCAGAGGCTCGTGGGCCGGATCGCCGTGCACGGTGCAAAGGCTCTCAGAAGCATCCGCTCCGCCAGAGGGCGGGGACGATCCTACCGTGTTCTGCCGGCTGCTTGAAACAGCGACGACGCAGTTTGCCTTGACAGGGACCGGCGAAGCAGCAATGGCCGCTCTGACCCTCGGAGCGCCGGAGCAAGACCCGGCAACGCTCACCGTCGGAGCGTTTGACATTTTCGATGTCCAAGGGGGACGGAGCGTTCCCGTTTCAGGTAGTGGACGGACGGATGCCCTCACCTGGACCTTCGATGGCACAGCAGCGGGCATCACGCGCCTTGGAAGGGCCGAAGGGACGATCGAAGTTACGGGTGCTGATTTTGCGCTTGCTGCGGACCGGTTCTTGGACCTTGGTGCGGACGGCCTGCCGGCAACGCCCTTCACGGCCATGGCGCGGGTTGGTTCGGATGGTGCGCGAATGCGCATCGACGATCTTCTTCTGCGCTTGCCGGAACGGGCCGTAACGGCGCGTTTTGAGGCCGGTCGGTCAGTTGACATCAAGGGGCCGCTTTCAGCTGTCGTCGCGGGCCTTGGTCTTCCAAGTGCGCTTCCCGGCCTCACGGATATACGTTCAACTGTGCCGCTTCGCGCGCCCTGGCCCTTGCTTGCCATCCCAGAAGCGATGCCTTTTTCGCTAACGGGCCAGGCGCTGCGAGATGTCGATGGACCTGGCGGCGTCGAGGGCGGATTTGTTGATTACTCGGCGAGTGGAACAATTGGCGGTGGCCGGCTTGTCGTCGACCGGCTTTCCGTGCCGGGTTGGGGCGGGCTTGTGACCGGCCAGGCCGGGGTTGAGCGCCGGGCCGAGGGGTATTATCTGACCGCGGATTTAGCCGGCTCCTCACTTGATCTCGGCCGCCTTGGCCCCCTTCAGACGGGCGAACTCGGCCTCAAAGGCTTGGGCGATATTAAAATGTCCCTCCAGACGAAAGGCACGACCGCCAACCGTATGGCGCAAAACGCCACGGGCCTCATGGAGGTCGAGATGCCGTCTGGTGCCCTTCAAGGTGCCGACCTTGACGCCTTCGGGGAGCGGGTTCGTCTGGCCCCGCGCGGTCAAGATGTGGTTTCGGCACGAGAGAACGATTTAAGGGGCGGGGAAACACCCCTTACGGATCTATCGGCGCTGATGACGATCAATGCCGGCAAGGGGGAAACAGCACGGATCCAGGCGCGATTGGGCGAGGCAAGACTAACCGGGCGGGTAGCTGCTGACTTCACGTCCGGGGCGCTCGATGGGACGCTGCGGGTTATTCCCGACGAGGGCACGTTGCCGGCACCGCTTGCCTATCGGATGGAGGGGGCGGTTGAGGACCCGACCGGGGAGTGGGATGTGAGCCTCATCGCCGAGGAAAAAGAAGCCGCCTGGGAGCGGGCGCGGGCCTTGAGCGATATTATAAGCGTTCAGGATCTTCCGCCTGCGGTTGACGCAGATCCCGGGCCCGCGCCTCCATCGCCCTAATGACGCCCTTGGCTCTACAAAGCCCCAGGATCATTTCTGAGTGGAACGTGTAAGGATTGTCTTACTCGCTAACGGCGGTGTGGGGCGCTTAGGGCCCATCGGCCCGCGCCAGCCTTTCAAGCACATAGACGCGTAAGGCGCTTGAAAGCCCGGGCATGGTTTCCGGTGCGCGTCGAACCCGCGCCTCATCGACTGTGGCAATCAATTCGTTGAGGGAAGAACCATCGCGCGCCGCAAACGCCTTTAAATGATCCCAAAACGGCGCCTCGAGGGAGATGCTGGTGCGGTGGCCCCTCAGCGTGACCGAGTGTTTGACAATCCGCACCATGATTGGCCCGGCTGCCCCGATTAGGCTTTCGGGGCAATCATGTCTTCAGGTTTCACAACCGCATCGAATACTTCGCCGGTTGCAAAGCCGAGAGCAATTGCCTCTTCGCGAAGGGTTGTGCCGTTCTGATGGGCCGTCTTCGCCACTTTGGCGGCGTTATCATAGCCAATTTTCGGGGCAAGGGCCGTAACAAGCATCAAGGACCGCTCCATCAGCGCGGCGATCTGACCCTCATTGGCTTCAATGCCAACGACACACTTGTCCGTGAAGCTCCGTGCCGCATCGCCCATGATGCGGATCGATTGGAGGAGATTATAAATCATGACGGGCTTAAAGACATTCAGTTCGAAATGGCCCTGGCTTCCGGCCATGGTGACCGTTGTGTTATTGCCCATGATTTGGGTACAGACCATTGTCATGGCCTCGCACTGGGTGGGATTGACCTTGCCGGGCATGATGGAGGAGCCGGGCTCGTTCTCCGGCAGCAGCAACTCACCCAGTCCCGACCGGGGGCCGGAGCCAAGCAGGCGAATGTCGTTGGCGATTTTAAACAAGCCCACCGCGATGGTGTTTAGCACCCCCGACATCTCAACCACCGCATCGTGGGCCGCAAGGGATTCGAATTTGTTGGGGGCCGTTTTGAAGGGCAGACCGGTAAGGCTTGCAACCTCCTCAGCAAAGCCTTCGGCAAAGCCGGGCCTGGCATTGAGCCCCGTGCCGACGGCCGTTCCACCCTGGGCAAGGTAACACAGCCGCGGCAGGCTGCCTTCCAGTCGCTCAAGCCCAAGGCTTAGCTGATGGGTGTAGCCGGAAAATTCCTGGCCTAAGGTCAGGGGGGTTGCATCCTGCAAATGAGTGCGTCCGATTTTGATGATGCCCGAAAAGGCGTCCGCTTTGTCTTTGAGGGCCTTTAGAAGGTGATTGAGGGCCGGGATCAGCTCGTGGTGGATTTGCTCGACCGCCGCAATGTGCATGGCGGTGGGGAAGGTATCGTTGGACGATTGGGAGCGGTTGCAATGATCGTTCGGATGCACCGGCGATTTGGATCCCATGTCTCCGCCCAAAAGTTCGATGGCGCGGTTTGAGATCACCTCATTGGCATT
>JBCDJA010000383.1:0-2981 GCA_038748465.1 Pseudomonadota bacterium | reverse complement strand
GGGCCGGACGTTTTGCGCGGCGCGTTTTGGATGGTCGTCATGCGCGACAGGCCAAAGGCCGGCGAAAGATTGGGGTTTGAAGCCACGATCTTTGTCTCCTTCCGGGCGGCAGCTCGCTCAGCGGTCGCGCAAACCGGCTAGCCGGTTTTGGCGAGGGCCCAACGCCCTTTGGTGGACCCTGGCAAAGCGGCGGACCGACCATCGTCTTCGCTCAGTGCCTTCCTCATCCCACACTTTGCATGTCCAAAAAAGATATTGACGGCTCTAAAACGGGCGATTGTGCGGAACTGGTGTGATTTTTGCTATGGTTAGCAGGCCAGAGCGGTCACCAGCGGCGAAGCGACATGCCGTCGAGGGACATCACCTGTCGGGCCGGGCAAATACGCCCTGGCTGGCCGGCGCGCCGGAGTGCAAAGCCGAATACAGTTGGTTTGGGAAAGCGTGTGGCTCGGGTCGGCGCGCCTATTGGGGCGGCTCGAAAATCCCGCGGACGCGACCTGGCTTGCTCACAGTCGACTTGCCACCCTGGAGCTTGCTTTTGCCCGTGTTGAGGTCAATCAGCAGTGTCGTACCCTGCAAGCTGTTGGCCCCCTTAGTGAGCACCACATCGCCCGTCATACGGATTGAGCGTTGCTTGAGGTCATAGGTCGCGACATTCCCCCGCGCTTGCTCGCTGGCATTCCAGATTTGCACCGCCCCGGTGGCAACAAGCTCTCTAATATTGCCGGACGATCCGGTTGCCGTGGGCTGGGCTCGGGATGTGTCGGCATCGTAGTACACTTTAAGTTTGTTGGACCTTAGCCGCAGCTCCCCCTGGACCGCGTCAACCCGCCCCTCGAAAATCGCAAGTTGCTGGTCTTGGAACACATCGAGCTGGTCCGCTGTGATCTCGATCGGAGTGTCGGTATCAAGCTTCGGGCCAAACCCGACATCTTGCGACGAAGCGTCGGCGCCTCCAGCAAGGCCAACCCAGAGGCTCACACCCACGACACCGGCAAGCCGCGCAAGGCCACTCTGCCAAGTCCTACCCATCCACCTCACATGTCGTCCTTTCGCGATCGTTTAACCGTCGCCCTTGGACCCCAATTTGGGGCCTAATCTGACGTAATGCGTACCCGAACATTGCCAATAAACCGGATGTGTTTGTCGTTCCGATTGACCTGAAAACCATCGGCCCTTAGGTCCCCCAACGGACCATTGGCAACGATTTCCCGGTCCCCTGTGATGAGGCCGGCCTTGAGGTTCGCCTCGGCAAATTCGGTCGCCAGGTCATATCCGTCGGCGGACCGGACGCGGATGTCCCCGGTCAATTCAAGCAGGCGTTTTTCTGTTTCAAACACGCCGGACAGCGCGGTGAGCAAGAACCCCGGCTCGTCTTGGCCAACCACATTCGCCTTAATTTGATCGAGCCAAACGAGGTGCGGGTTGTCGTGCTTGCGCCGCGCGGTGTCGGCCACCACCGTGTAGGCGCGATCGGCCTCATCGCGGCCGGTATATTTGGGATGCAGCATCCGCACCTCGGTTGCATCGAAGGCAACATTAGTCGAGGTGATGGAACTGGAGGGCCGATAGGTGGCTGCGTAGACGATCACCAGGGATGCCAAAACCATGGCGCCCACCGGCAGGCACACCTTTAAAAGTTGCACAAGCTGGCTGTGCGCCCGCATTTTTTTAACCGCATATGACTGGCCTGCCGCGCCGCCAAACGCTGCCTGCTTTCGTACCCCACCCTCTGTTGTCATGGTCTTCAGGTAACCCCCGCGCTGAGACAATTCTGCAGATGTAAGACGCCCACTGGTTTCATGCGCCCCTCCGCCAGGCCCGCCGGCCGCACGAAAAGGCACTGGATCTTCGCTTCGCTCATAAGCTTCACCGCCTCGCCCACCAACGCCTCGCTCGATATCGTTTTCGGCGTTTTCGTCATCACGTCCTGGGCGGTCTTCGTCATGAGGGTCTCGTCCATGCACCGACTTAGATCTCCGTCGCTGAATACCCCCATCAGGTAACCCTCTTTATCCACCACGCCAACAAGTCCGAGACGTTTTGACGTCATTTCTATGAGGATTTCAGCCATCGCAGCGGTCGGCCCGACAAGGGGAACCCCCTCGTCCCGGGCCATGATGTCCGACACGCGAAGAAGCGCTTTGCCGAGCTGCCCACCTGGATGCAGGACCCGGTATTTGTCCCGATCAAAGCCGCGCCGCGCCATCAGCGCCACCGCCAACGCATCGCCAAGCGCCAACATCATGGTCGATGAGGTTGTCGGCGCCAGACCCATCGGGCAGGCCTCCGGCGCCTTCGGCAGCAGCAACACGGTATCGCTTGTCCTGGCGAGGGTCCCGTCCGGCCGGGAGGTGATGGCGATGAGGTGGATGCCGGTGCGCCGAGCGTGATGGATGAGATCGCCCAGCTCCCGGTTCTCGCCCGAGTTCGAGAGCATGACCAGCACATCGTCTGCCGTGATCATCCCAAGATCGCCGTGGCTCGCCTCGGCCGGATGCACGAAGTAAGCGGGGGTCCCGGTGGAGGCGAGCGTTGCCGCGATTTTGCGAGCAACGTGACCGCTTTTGCCAAGACCGCTAACGATGACACGCCCCTTGGCTGCCAGCACGCTCTCAACCGCGGTCTCAAATGCGCTACCGAGGGACGCTGCGAGGGCCGAAAGCGCGTCCGCCTCGGTGAGGATGACTTGCCGACCGATCGCGTCCACCGGCTCAGGCAACGGCTCCGGCGGGCTGGCCTCCTTGACTCTCGGCTCAGAGTTCGCCGCAGGGCTTGGCGCGGCGTCCACGTGTCGGTTTGCTGTTGTCATTCTTACCGAAACCACCACCTTCGCGAGGCCACGACCTCTTTGCCGCAACTAAAGTACGGCACAACCCCATGCAGCCGGGGCGCTTATGCACGCGACCACCGGTCTGCTGACCCAGTCATCACAGAAAACTCACGGATTGTGTCTGCGCAAGTCTAAATTCGTGACTGGG
>JBCDJA010000382.1:0-2983 GCA_038748465.1 Pseudomonadota bacterium | reverse complement strand
ATGAAATCCACATGGGACGGACGACCGGCGAAGACACGAGGCGCCCCTTTGCCCATATCGGCAAGGGAGCCGCCGCTAAGGGGGCTGACGGCGCGACGAGCGCGAACGGGAAAGTTCAGGGGACGTACTTCCACGGCGTCTTCACAAATGATGGGTTTCGCCGTGCCTGGCTGGCGGATGCGGGAGCGCAGACTGACGCAACGCTCAATTATAGCGCCGAAGTCGAACGCGCCCTCGATGCGCTTGCGGACGGTGTTGAGGCGGCGGTGGACATCGACGCCCTGCTCGGCTTAGCCAAACATCCGCGCGCAAACCCGACGCCGCCATGAGTGCCGCCGCATCTATAGGCCCTTCGCTGGGGCTGATCACGTCCGCCGCGACCTCTACAGCGCGCCCTCGCCGCTCTCATCGATGCGAATGAGACGACGGATTTCATCCGTCCGGAAACCAATCAGGGCCGGGCGCCGCGTGCCTGGGAGCGCGATGACATCGTAAAGCTCGGTTATGAGGCCGTGAAACCGCAGCCAATGCACGATGTCTCCCGTGGCAAGCTCAATCACCCAGAGCCCGCAGCGCGGCTCCACCCCTTCCGCCTCCAGACGCGCGTCGAGCGCCAGACCGGCAAAAGTGCGGTTCTCCCGTGCAAGAGAGGTGGCCACAACCGCATACTGATCGATAAAGGTGAGGCCTCGCAAATAGCCCGGGCAGAAGCAAAGGGGCTCAAACAGCCCGGTCGCCAAATCCACCGAGCCAAACTCCCCCGACCCGGCGTTCAAGATCCAGAGCCGATCACGATGCCAACGCGGCGAATGGGGCATGGAAAGGCCCGTACACACCACCTCACCGGACGTCACATCAACGACGACGCCGCCATCTTCTCGCCTGTCCCGCCAGCCATCGGCTATATCGGTTGGCGCAACGGCCGTGACAAAAGCAGGCGCCCCGGCACGCATGGCGAGCCCATTGAGATGACACCGGTCCTCCGCAGCCAGACGGCTGATAAAGGGCGGTCGCCACACGGGCTGAAAGCTCCCCGACGGGCTGGGCCGCGCCAAACAGGAAAAGAGGGTGTTCACAAACACAGGTTCATCGTTTGCCGTTAGATGAACATCGTGGATGTCGAGATCGCCCGTCACCCAGCTCTGTTGGGGCACAAACAGCCGATCATGGCCCTCATAGGCCTCGCCGGGTTCTAAGAAATCGCGGAACCGCCAGAGCTGATAAAGACTTGCGATCCAAAGATCGGTCTTGCTGGCGGCAAGGCCCATTGTGCGTTCTAACGTGCGCTCATAGATCGACAGGCGCTTGTCTGGCTTGCTCCCGAAGAGAAAAACCTTGCCAACCTGGTATGTGCTGACGGCAAGCGAGGCCCCCGATTCCGCCAACCAGCTTTCAAATTGGCGGGACGTGGTAATCTCAAAATGGGGTTGGCCTTGGGCGGCCGTCGGTTGCGACATTGGATTGTCCTATGCCTCGTTGAGATAGGGCTTCCCGGCACCATGCACTGCCCATGCCTTCTTAACCAAACAACCAGGCTGGAGACGCCAAAAGATGGCCGATAGCGGCGACACCATGGACAAGCTTTTTGGGCGGGCCGTAGCCGCGCAAGCAAACGGCGACTTAAGTGTTGCCCGTCAGCTTTATGAAGCGTTGCTTGCCCACGGCACCCATGGGGACGCGTCAACCAACCTGTCAATCTGCCTCTTTTTGCTCGGCGACCCGGCCCGTGCGGAGGGCCACGCCCGGGACGCCTTAGCCACCGATCCGGACAACGGGAACGCGCACAACAATTTGGGTCTTGCCCTCAAAGTGCAGGGCCGGGTTGAGGACGCCGTAGCAGCCTTCGACGCCTCGGCGCGCACCCATCCCCAGCCTGCCGTTCCGCTCACCAATCTTGCGGTGCTGTTCCAGGCCTTGGGCCGGCAGGCCGAGGCCCTGAGCGCGGTGGACCGGGCGCTTGCGTCAGACCCCTTCTATCCGCAGGCGGTTGAACTGGGGATAGCCTTACGGATGGAATTTGTCAGGTGGCAGGACCTTGACCGGCTGATCGCCTCCGCCAAGGCGCTTGTACAAAAGGGCATACCGTTTAATCCGTATGCGCTCTTCACATGCTGTCTTGATCCAGCGGAATTGCTGCGGGCCCAAGCGGCCTATGCGCGGCAGGCAATGATGGACGCGCGGGCAGCCGCGCCTTGGCAAGCCCCCCCGCGGCGCCGGGCCGGTGCGCGGTTAAAAATCGGGTATGTGTCCTCGTTTTTTCATGCTCATGCTGCTGCCTATCTGTGTGCGGAGGTATTGGAAGCGCAAGCCAGGTCCGACATGGAACTATTCGCTTATTGCTATTCGCCGGATCGCGATCAGGCCTTCAGAGATCGCATCCTCGCCCACTTCGACCATATTCGTGACATTCGTGATCTTGCCACAGGCGAGGCGGTGGAGGTGATCCGTGCAGATGAGCTTGACGTGCTTGTGGACCTTAACGGCTATTCAAATGGCGGGCGCATGGGGATCCTGGCTGCGCGCTGTGCGCCAGTACAAATGCACTGGTTCGGCTATCCCGGCGGTCTCGGCGCCCCCTTTATCGATTACATCATCGGCGATCGATACACCACGCCGGTGCAGGCCAGCGATGCCTATCGCGAACACATCATCCGCATGCCTTATTCTTATTTTCCGTCTGCGGCATCACGGGTTGTGGACGATCGGTTCGGCTCTCGGTCGGCGCTTGGTTTACCCGAAGAGGCGCTTGTTCTCGCCGTGTTCAACCAAACCCGTAAGCTCACCCCGATCAGCTTTGAGATGTGGGCGGGAATCCTCAGTCAGGTTCCAAAAGCGGTGTTATGGTTTTGGCTTAACCAACCGGAGGCGCGTGAGCCGATCTTACGTGTATTGGCAGCGCGAGGGATTGCGCCGGAACGGGTTTTCTTTTCGCCCTCTATGGAGTTGCCGCTGCACTTGGCGCGGTTCCGCTACGCTGATCTCT
>JBCDJA010000381.1:0-2988 GCA_038748465.1 Pseudomonadota bacterium | reverse complement strand
TTCGAACTCACGACCCCAACCTTGGCAAGGTTGTGCTCTACCCCTGAGCTACGCCCGCGCTCCGCAACCGGCTTTACGTGGCCGGCACATCATAAAGACTGAAACGCCCTAACAAAGGGATGATGCGCCAACCAGGCGGGGGCATTCGCCACCGCCAGCCGGGCTGTGGGTATACCCACCTGGCGGGTTGAAATTCAAGCGGCTTTTCGCAAGGCCGGCAACCGTGCCATCTAACGCCTGAGCGAGGCCCCCCGGCGATCACCCCGAACGCCCTCGACCGTTTGCCCGACCAAACCGACCCTCGCCTGTTTGCCCCTCTAACCCACCGCCCCCCAAGCCACTGCCCCCTGCCCCGCCAGACACCCCGTCGACACCGCCTGCCCTAGCCCCCGCTGCAAACGCGCCCGAGGGGCCGATCACCGATCCCGATGCCTTGCTCGCCCGCCTTGCAGCGCTCGGCATTGAGAGCCGAACCCACTCCCATCCGGCCCTTCACACCGTGGAAGAGGCGCAGGCCTGGCGCCGGGCCGCGAGCGCCGAGGCCCCCGACGCCCTTGCCGGGGGCCATTGCAAGAACCTGTTTCTGAAGGACAAAAAAGGCAGGCTCTACTTGCTTGTTGCGCTTGAAGAGGACCCGGTGCGGATCCAACAGGTCGCCAAGGCCATCGGCGCGGCGCGGCTCAGCTTCGGCAAACCGGACCTAATGGAGGC
Source organism: Pseudomonadota bacterium (assembly GCA_038748465.1). Taxonomy (GTDB): domain Bacteria; phylum Pseudomonadota; class Alphaproteobacteria; order M2410; family M2410; genus JBCDJA01. The sequence continues at coordinate 2,277 of JBCDJA010000381.1, read as the reverse complement.
GACCCTCGGCGTCACTCCGGGCTCGGTGACGCCCTTTGCCCTGATCAACGATCGCGAGCGGGCGGTGACCGTCGTGCTCTCCTCTGCGATGCTCGCCCAGCCCCTCCTCCATTTCCACCCCCTGACAAACACCCGCACGACAGCAATCACACCAGCAGGCCTAAACCGTTTCATTGAGGCTTGTGGGCACACCCCCGTGCCCTTAAACCTCAGCGACCTCGGCAGTGCCGACGACAGAGAGGACACCTCATGATTTTCAATTTGGGCGGCAAGGGCGGACAAGACGACGGCGCAGACGCCGGGTCGGCCTCCGGCGATCTCATCAAAGACATCGACACCGCCCAATTCGAAGACGATGTGCTGCGCGCCTCAATGGACGTGCCGGTGATTGTGGACTTTTGGGCCCCCTGGTGCGGACCGTGCAAAACCCTGACGCCGATCCTTGAAAAAGCCGTCACGGCCGCCCGGGGCGCGGTTCGCCTCGTAAAGATCAACATTGACGAGAACCAAGCGCTTGCGGGCCAGATGGGCATTCAATCGATCCCCACCGTCGCAGCCTTTAAGGGCGGCCGCCCGGTCGACGGCTTTATGGGCGCCCTCCCCGAAAGCCAGATCAAGGCCTTCATCGAGCGGCTGGCCGGCGAGATCGGCCCAAGCCCTGCCGACATGCTGATGGAGGAGGCGCGCGCGGCCTTTGCCGCTGAAGACTTTGCGACCGCGGCCCAAACCTTTGCCGCTGTCCTGCAAGAAGAACCCGGCAACCCGGAGGCCCTTGGCGAGCTTGCGCGGTGTTATCTCGCCGTCGGCGATGCAGAACGGGCCGGGGAAATGCTGGCCCTCGTGCCGCCCGAGGCGCGCGATCACCCCTCGGTCAAAGGCGCCCAGGCCGAGCTTGATTTAAGTGCCCAAGCCGCCGACAGCGATGAGGTACAGGCGCTGCGCGCGAAGATTGCCCAAGCCCCGAGCGACAAGCCGGCCCGGCTGGAGCTTGCCGCAGCCCTCGCAGCCGATGGGCAACGGGAAGAGGCCATGGACCTCCTCCTTGCGCTGGTTGAGGAAGATCGGGCCTGGAACGATGAAGCGGCCCGAAAACAGCTGCTTTCCCTGTTCGAGGCGCTGGGTCCGACCCACGATCTTACCAAACAGGGTCGCCGCCGGCTGTCTTCGATCCTATTTTCCTAATCGGGTTGCCACCGCACGACGCCTGGCAGGGCATGTGGCCCCTTGCTTGAGGCGAAACCGACCGACACCTGGGGCGGCCCGATGGAGACGATATGATGCGCGAGTACGACACGCCGAAGTCCCTACCCCGGGTCGTCCCGATCTTTCCGCTTGGGGGCGCGCTGTTGCTGCCGCGGGGGCGATTGCCCCTCAACATTTTCGAGCCGCGCTACCTGCAAATGGTCGACGATGTGCTTGCCGGCTCCCGGCTTATCGGCATGATCCAGCCGCTTGAGCGCTCAAGCGATCCGGGGGCTCCGGCGCTGCACCGGGTCGGCTGCGTCGGCCGCATCACCCAACTCAGCGAAACCGGCGACGGGCGGTATTTGATCACCCTTGCAGGCTTATGCCGGTTTGAAATCGAGCGCGAACTCGATGCCGTGACGCCCTACCGGCAGGTCGAGGCGATTTACGATCCCTTTTCCTCCGATCTTCACCCTGCAACGGACGGTCGGGAGATCAACCGAACCCAACTCGTGCACCTCCTCAAGCAATATCTCGATCTCCACAATCTGGAGGCGGACTGGGACGCGATTGACCGGGCCGGCGGCGAGACCTTGGTCAATTCCCTGTGCATGATCAGCCCCTTCGGCATCAGCGAAAAGCAAGCCCTGTTGGAGGCGGAAACCACCGTCGCGCGCACCGATGTGCTTATCGCCCTTATCGAAATGGCGATGGCCGGCGAGGAGCCGGACGCCCCGCTACAGTAACCGAGGGAGGGGCCTTGGCAATCGAGGCTGGGGTTACCCCGCTGTCCCATCGAGGCTGCCTTAAGGGCGCTTAACTTGCCTTTGCGCGCCGGCATTGCTACCGACTTGCCATGACCGATGCGACAACGCCCCCCCAGGGCGAGACCACCACCGACGGCCCCTCTGACGTGCCCCGCAGCCTCGACCGGCGCCTCCTTGAGCTGTTGGTTTGCCCCCTGACGAAAACCGATCTTCTTTACATCGAAGACCGGCAGGAATTGTGGAGTAAGCCGGCCGGGCTCGCTTATCCGATCCGCGATGGCATTCCCATTATGTTGCCGGATGAAGCGCGCACCCTCACCGAGGA
>JBCDJA010000380.1:0-2995 GCA_038748465.1 Pseudomonadota bacterium | reverse complement strand
GCGGCGGCTATGCCGCATCCCTCGATGCGGACACCGCCGGTGGGGAGGGTGCGTATTACGCCTGGTCTCACGAAGAGATCGCTGAGGCCCTTGGCACCAGTGGCGTTGAGACATTTCAATCGGTTTTCGACCTTCCGGAAGGCGGCAACTTTGAGGGCAAGATTCATCTCCACCGGCTCAAAGGCTTTGGGTGGACCGCCGACGAGGAAGCAACCTTTCGAGCGCAACTCGACACCTTGGCGGCAACCCGCGCAGCGCGCGACGCCCCCGCCCGGGATGACAAGGTAATGGGAGACTGGAACGGCCTGGTAATCCAAGGGCTGTGCTGTGCCGGAGATGCCTTCAACGAACCGTCTTGGATTCGTTTGGCGGAAGAAGCATTTGCCGACGTAATCGGCCTTCTCGCGTCCGAGGATGGGATGTTGCACCTTGGAAAAGAGGGCCGCACGGCTGTGCCGGCCTTTGCCGAGGACTATGCGAATTTGGCCCAAGCGGCGCTCTCACTCTACAAAGTGACCTTCGACCCAATCTATCTCGATCGCGCGGTTTCGCTCGTTGAGGAACTTGAAGCGGTTTGCGGTGACCCAGCGTCGGGCGGGTTTTTTCAGTCAAGCACCCGGGCCGGCGCTCTGCTGGTGAGGCCGCTTAACGCTCTTGAGACCGCAACCCCCAACGCAAATGGCACCATGATTGGGGTCTACGGCACGTTGTTTTCCATCATCGGAGAGCCCGCTTATCTCGACAAACAGAATCGCCTCATCGCGGCCTTTGGAGCCAGTCTCGAGCGAAACGCTTTTTCCATGGCGACCTATGTGATGGAAGTCGCCCGCGCCCAAGCCGGTGTCGTGCTCTATCTGGAGGGGACAAAAGACGCCATGGCGAACGCAAGAGCGGCCCTAAAAACCCTGCCTCTGCCGGTGCGACTTGAGATTATTCCGGTTCCAACGCGAGATCGGTTGTCCGCGACCCATCCCTTGAAGGACACGAACGCAAATGATCCCTCTGGAATAAGTCTCCATTTTTGCCAGCAGGGCCGGTGCAGCCTGCCATTCCATGACACGGCCCAGGCGCCAGACGCCCTGAAGACTTTTCTGTCGGTCTGACCTATTCTTTTGTTTCACGTGAAACAATCAGACTGGAGACAAAATCTTATGGCCAGTGACCGCCTGACCGTCGATACCGCAGATGGGTCTTTTTCAGCCTATGTCGCATCCCCGACCGGAACACCGACAGGCGCCGTCATCGTTTTGCAGGAGATTTTCGGGGTCAACGCGGTCATGCGCGGAATAACCGACCGGTTCGCAGAGCAGGGGTATTTGGCGGTGTGCCCAGATTTGTTTTGGCGGATTGAGCCCGGCATCGACATAACCGATCAAACCGAAGCGGAAATGGCGAAGGCGTTTGAGCTTTTCGGCACCTTTGATGTGGACAAGGGGATCGAAGATGTGGGCGCCACATTAAAGGCCGTCCGGGCTGCTTATCCCACAATTGCCAAGACGGGGGCGGTTGGGTTCTGCCTCGGTGGTCTTCTGGCCTATCTGACCGGCTGCCGGACCGATGCTGACGCCGCGGTCGGGTTTTATGGCGTTGGCATTCAAGACAAACTGGGCGAAGCGGATGGCAAGACCACACCCATGCTGCTGCATATTGCAGGTCAGGATGAGTTTGTCCCTGCTGAGGCCCAAGCCACTATCCAGGCGCACTTTAAGTCTGTCGAGACGGTGACGACCGCGCTCTACCCAGATCAGGATCATGCCTTCGCCCGCCAGGGGGGTGCGCACTTCGATGCCCAGGCAGCCAAGACCGCCATGGACAGAACAGACGCGTTCTTCTCGGTCTATCTGAACGCTGTCTAAGCCCATGCTGTCGATCAGGATTGAACGAAACGGAGGACCGGAGGTTCTCACCTCCACGGACATGCCAACCCCGGAGCCGGGCGAGAGGGAGGTCCGTGTACGGCACACGGCCATCGGGGTCAATTTCATCGACACCTATATCCGCGGCGGCCTTTACCCCGTGCCGCTTCCCTCGGGCCTTGGCCTTGAAGCCGCCGGCACGGTCGAGGCGGTCGGCCCGAACACCCATGGACTGTCGGTCGGGGATCGGGTCGCCTATGGAATTGGTCCCTTGGGCGCCTATGCCGAAGCGGCGGTGGTCCCCGTGGCCAATCTGGTGTCACTTCCCCATGGCATCGATGACCAGACGGCGGCCGCTTCCCTCCTCAAAGGGATGACGGCCTATTTCCTTCTACGGCGCATCTTTCCGGTTCAACCGGATGATTGGATTTTGGTCCATGCCGCGGCGGGCGGGGTCGGTCAGATCCTTTGCCAATGGGGCAAATGTCTCGGAGCGAAAGTCATCGGCACGGTTGGATCGCCGGACAAGGCGGTGCTGGCCCGCTCGAAGGGATGCGATCATCCGATCCTTTATCGCGAGCAATCGGTGGTTGATGTTGTGAAAGACTTGACCGACGGCAGCGGTGTCCCGGTTGTTTATGACTCCGTCGGTCGAGACACGATGGCCAGCTCATTAGAGTGTTTAAGCCCACGCGGTCTCTTGGTGTCCTATGGCAATGCGTCAGGTCCCCCTGACCCCGTGGACGTCCTGACGCTTGCAGAGAAGGGGTCGTTATTCCTCACCCGGCCGCGGCTTTTCGATTATACGACCGACAAAGCCGATATGCTGGCCGCCGCCACAGAGGTCTTCGACCTCATTACGGCCGGCAAACTCGATATCCATTTGGGGCAGACATTCAGCCTCCGGGACGCCGCGGAGGCGCACCGGGCCCTTGAAGCCCGCCGGACCCAAGGGGCGACCCTCTTAATTCCCTAAGCCCGGACGCCTAAAGACAATCGCTTTGCTGATTAGTTCGGGGGCCAGCCGCCAACGGACGGTACGGCAATTTTACGTATTCATAGAATCGAAGAACTCGTTGTTGTTCTTCGTCTGACGCAGCTTATCGAGCAAGAATTCGATGGCGTCGACGCTGCCCATT
>JBCDJA010000379.1:0-3001 GCA_038748465.1 Pseudomonadota bacterium | reverse complement strand
GCAAAGAATTTGCCGCCGCCTAAGGACTAAGAGGCCAGCCTCTCAATCCACGTCGCCGGCGAGGGTCTCGATAAAGTCGATGTCCTTGATGGTGATCCGCCCGGCCTTCATGGTGAGGATGTCTTGCTCCTGCCAACGGGTAAGCTGCTTGCTCACGCTCTCCCGGCTCGTGGCGATCAGGGTGCCGACATCTTTCTGGGTGAGTTTGATGTCGAGCACCAATCCCTCCTCCGTGTCCTGCCCATATTTGTCGGCAATGCGTAAGAGGAGGTGGGCCAAGCGCTGCTCAAGCCCATGAAAGGCGAGGGTCTCGACCGTCGCGCTGGTCTCGCGCAGCCGCCCGCAGAGGACCGTCATGAGACGCAGGCCCAAATCGGGCGCCTCGCGCAACAGATCGGCGAGGCGGGCGCGGGTGAGAGACAGCAATTCGGTGGCCGAGTCCGCAATCGCGTGGGCGGTGCGCGGTCCGCCGTCGAGGGCTGCGATCTCGCCGAACACTTCCCCCGTTTCGATGAGGTTGAGCATCACTTCTTTGCCGTCTTCGGAAAACGCCACGATGCGCACCCGGCCGGCGAGGACGGCATACATCGCGTCCCCCGCATCGCCCTTCTCGAACACGGTTTGGTTGCGGGCGACGGTGCGCGGGCTCATCAGGCCGGCAATCGTGTCGAGGTCGTTATCGCTGAGCGTACGAAATAAAAAACTCGAGCGAAGCGTGTCGCGCGTGGTTGACTTTGCTGGCGTCATGGGGGCCTCCCTCCCTGTGGCGATCAGGATAGCAAAAACCGGGCGCAGGCTGCACCGATGGGCAGGGGCGGGCGTTTTGGGTGGGGAGGAACTTGTGTCGCGTGGACCGTCTGTCTGGCCGGCGGCGGCTTTGAGCGCCGGTTTCGGCTTCTTGTCGATGGGGTTCCAGTTGGTCGGATCGCGGCTGTTGGCGCCCTATTTCGGCTCATCGATCCTGGTTTGGGCGGTGTTGATCTCGACCTTTCTGGCCGCCTTTGCATGCGGCTCCTTCACCGGCGGCGTGTTGTCGCGCCACTGGCCAAACTTGCGCGTCCGCGTGGCGGCGGCGGTTTTTGGGGCCGGGTTGGCGGGCCTTGCGTTCACCGCGTTTGCCGGCAAGGCGCTGCTTGGCGTGTTGATCGGGATCTTTGAGGCGCTTATTCCGGGCCTCGCGGTTGCGTGCCTGACGCTCTTCTTTGTGCCGGTGGTGGCCCTCTCGGCCGTCAACCCGTTGCTTATTGAGGTGTTATCCCACGGTACCGGCCGGGCGGGCTTCGTCTCCGGCTCGCTCTTTGCCATCAGCACAGCGGGCAATATCGCCGGCGTGCTCGGCACCGCCTTTTTGTTGATCCCGAATGTGGGGACGGCGGCGTTGCTGGCGGGCTGGACGATCGTGGCCGGAGCGCTCTATGCGCTGCTCGCAACCTATTTGCAGGCCGTCAGGCCGCAGCCTTAATCGATTCCGGATCCTTCATGGACGACACGGCGCGGTAAACCTCAAAGAAGTAATCGGCCGGCAGCGTCGACATGCCCTTATCCACGACGGCATAATTCCAGTACGAGATCAGGTGCTCGAGCCGCGCATAGGCCGAGCCGAATTGCAACAACCCTGATTTAAGGTTGATCAGGTAATCGCGAAACAATCCGGGATCCCCCTTTTCAAGGAAGTTTTCCCGATATTGCTGATTGAACCGTTTCTGGAAATCGCGCACCGTTGTTTGCAGATGGTCGGCATGCTGGCCAAACTTATCGCGCACACCCTGGATTTCCACAGTGGTCGTAATGTCGTTCCCGGCATAGATGCGCGTGTTTTTGTAACGCTCCAAAAATTCATCATACCGATTATAAATATCCCTGGTCGACCACTCGTAATAAATTGAGGCCTTCCAGGTGAACAAAAGATGCGGCCATTGCTCTGGCGCCACCCGCATCGCGCGCGCCAACATGATGCTGCTTTCAGATTCGGGGCTGAAAAACACCTCGCGCAGAAACTTCTCGCGCTCACTTGAGCCGATGTTCCGCCCGAGCGCGAGCTCCAGCAGGGGCTCGAATTGTTTGCGCAGATAGGATTTGCCCTCAGATCCGAGGCTCTCATCGAACCAATCTTGAGGGATTTGGACATCAAAGCCGTTATGGCTCATGACCTCGGAAATCAAAAAGGCATCGAGTGAGGGAAGCTCGTCGAGCAGATGCAATTTTTTGCGGTCGAGATTGCGTTTGCCCGTTTGCGATGCAGGAATGCCCGTGGCGGCCATGAGCATGTCATCGAAGGTCCGCTCATTGACGAAAAAAGTCCGTGCACCAAGCGATGTATGGTCTTTATCGATCGGGATGATGACCTTGGTCGCAATGGCAACCGGCTTTCTGAAAAGGTCGGTCTCGTTGCCGCGCAAATTGTGCTTCACGAAGACGGCGCTGTTAAGGACACGGTTATCAAAGAGCTTGACCGGAACGTCCCTAGGGGTCAGCGAAAAGCCCGTGTCCTCGTCGGCGGCCCCGTTGACGGCCATCAAATTCAGGATCCGCCAATTGGAGACGGTGTCTACCAATTTTCCAATGCACCGAACGCCGTGCGCTTGCTGTGCCATCGTCGATCCTGACGGTAAACGGTGTGATAGGTTGCAGTGCAACGGTACGGCGTAAACCTAACCAATCGGTCTATTGGACGGGACAAATTTAACGGCTTGTCTTAACCCCGTGCGAACGCTCTGCCGGCATTGGCCAGAGTGCTTGCGATATTTCAGAGACAAGGCAGAGCGCGCCGCTGCGACAGGCGGTAACACATCCTATACCTTGGTTACGGGGGAGTGGCCGCGCCTAACGTGGCCGGAAACGTGGAGAGACACATGAACAAGACGATGGGCCTTAGCCTTTTGGCCGCCTTTGCGATGATCGTTACCCTTGCATCGGGGGCCGCATGGGCCGACAGCGCCACCGAAATTGAGACCAACACCGACGCGGCGCTGGCGCAGTTTCGGGCCGAGATCCCAGGCGG
>JBCDJA010000378.1:0-3003 GCA_038748465.1 Pseudomonadota bacterium | reverse complement strand
GCGCTGCCAGGCGCTCAAGGCCTGACCCGTGCCCCGCAAGACTTCCAGACCGCGAAGCAGACGCTGGACGTCCCCATCGGTGACCTGTGCCGCCCACGCTGGATCGCCGGCCTCCAGTTCCTCCCGCAAGGCGGTTTTCTCGCCCCGCTCGACGGCCGCCACCAAAGCCGACCGGATGGTCGGATCGATCGGCGGGATGGCAGACAGGCCGTCGGTCAAGGCCTTAAAATAAAGCCCCGTGCCACCCACAAAGACCGGCAGACGGCCGGCCTCCTGCGCCTCTTGCAAAACAGGCGCAACAAGCCGGCAGAACCCGCCGGCCGACGCCCTCTCCTCGCCCAATAGCACACCGTAAAGCCGATGGGGCACCAGGGCACGCTCCGCATCGCTTGGCTGGGCCGTCAGCAGGGGCAAACCGGCGTAAAGCTGCATGGCATCTGTGTTGATGACCGTGCCCTCAAAGGCTTCGGCGATTTGGGCGGCGAGGGCAGACTTGCCGCTTGCGGTGGGCCCTGCAATAAGAACCGCGCCCCGGGGCGATCGCGCCGGCGCGGGCTCGGTGCCTTGTCCTGAAAATGCTGTTGAGGTCGTGTTGGCCAACGTCGTTCTCACTCTGATCGCCGGGGTGTCCAGCGAGCCCCTTACCACGTCCGACATCGCAGGCGCGATCAAGGCGCTATCTGAAACGGGCGCTGAAACGGCAGAACCGACCTGGCTCGACGAGGGGCTCGCGATTGACATCCCTCTGATGACGGAACGCCCCACAGCAATCGAGACCGCGCTTCGCGATCACTTTTCCGGCCGCCCGATTGACCTGGCGGTTCTGCCCAAGGGCGCGCGGCGCAAACGCCTCTTGGTCGCGGATATGGATTCCACGATCATCGAGGTCGAATGCCTCGACGAACTTGCCGACTTTGCCGGCCTTAAGGATCGGGTGGCTGCCATCACCGAGCGGGCGATGCGCGGGGAACTCGATTTCGACGAGGCCTTGCGCGAACGGGTTGGGCTTCTCAAAGGCCTTGAGGAAACGGCCCTGCACCGCGCCTATGACGAGCGGGTCACACTCACCCCAGGGGCGGAAACCTTGGTCCGGACCATGGCCGCTGGCGGGGCGAAAACCGCGCTCGTTTCGGGCGGCTTTACATTTTTTACCGAGCGCGTCGCCCACGCCTGCGGGTTCGACATCAACCAGGGCAACACCCTTCTCATCGATGAAAACGGCCGGCTGACCGGAGCCGTTGGGGACCCAATTCTCGGCCGCGAAGCAAAGGAGGCGACGCTCGTGCGCTTAGCAGCTGAAAGCGGCATCGATAGGCAAGACACCCTTGCCGTTGGCGATGGCGCCAACGATTTGGCGATGATCGGCCGCGCCGGGCTTGGCGTTGCTTTCCACGCAAAACCGGCCGTCGCGCAGGCTGCCGATGTCCGGATCGATCACGCAGACCTGACCGCGCTCCTGTATCTGCAAGGATATGCCCGCTCGGACTTCGTGACCGGGATGTAACCCCGTCCAGGACTTGTGGAAAACCCTTGGCTCGGGTAGTCCGGTGGGCGGACGTGGTGTCATAACATCGGGCTTAGCGCATGGTGGGATCGCAGCGGCTGTTAGGACTGGTCGGCCGCTCCCGGATCGGGATGCGGCACGACGAGCCCGTGATCGAGTTTGCCGGGCAGACCTACAATTCCTTGACGCTGCCGATGACGGACGACCAGGGCGAGTTAAGCCCGAAAGCCCATTGGGATGATGAGGACTATCAGAGGTTGTTCCTCTCGGTGCTTATTAAGCGCCTGAAGGAAGCAACACCCCCGCGGACCGATGACGGGAAACTAGCCCAACCCGGTCAACCTGCCGATTTTCGGAATGTCGTCTTTCCCCGTGCGGTCCTTTTCGACGGAACCGGATTTCCGCTTTATGCGGATTTTACCGGTGCGCAGTTTTTCGGCGATTTCCATTTGTCGGGCCAGCATTTGGCGATGTCCGTCGATGGCTGCCTCTTTGCCGGCAGCTTTCACGCTAAGAATGCCCATCTGTTGGCGGACCTGTCGGCGGTCCGTGCCCGCTTTTTAAATAAGGTCACACTGAGAGAATGCGCGCTCTCCGGGGATGGATATTTCCAGAACGCGACCTTCGAGCGCAAAGCAACTTTTTCAGATACGGTCTTTGCACGAAGCGTTGCGTTCAATAATGCACGCTTTGCGGCCCCTGCCCTCTTCAGCCGCACTCAATTCGGCGCTCGCGCCTATTTTACTAGAACGCGGTTTGAGGATTTCGCCGATTTTTCCTATACGGAGTTTCAACAATACGCCTATTTTAGCCAATGCGATTTCTCGCAAGGCGCATCGTTCCAAGATGCCCAGTTTCACGACCGGTCGTTTTTTTCTCCAACGGTCGGATGGGCAGAACGATAACGCCGCATCATGGCCTTAGGCGCGGAGGGTAACGCCTCGCTTAGCTGTTCTCAAGCCGTACGGTAAGGAAGGTCAGGTCGCCACCCCGATTGATCAAAAACAGAACGACAGACTTCTTATCGTCCGTTTGCGTTTTGATTTGATCGCGCACTTGGGTCGGCGTCTTGACCCCTTGTTGGGCAACCTCAACGATCACATCCCCCGTCCGCAGCGTCCCACGCGCCGGGCTATCGGTTTGAATGTCCGTAATCAAAACGCCCGACACCTCATTGGCAAGGCTGTATTGTTTGCGCAAGGTCGGGGTGAGTTCGCTTAAAGTGAGACCGAGGGCCGGCACCTCGCTGCCGGCCGGATCGTTGGAGCCGGAGGGGTCGGTCACAGCAGCCTGCTGTTCGGCCTCATCGAGCCGCTCTACTTTGACATCATAGGTTTGTTTTTTCCCCCGGCGGAGCACGTCCACGGGCACCGTTTTGCCGATCTTGGTGTCGGCAACGATCCGCGGTAGGTCGCGCATTTCGGGGATCGGCTTACCATCGAAGGTCATAATCAGATCGCCAGGCTCGATGACCGCGTTATCGGCCGGGCTGCCTTCTG
>JBCDJA010000377.1:0-3005 GCA_038748465.1 Pseudomonadota bacterium | reverse complement strand
TTTGATCGAGGACCGACCGCCGACGGTTGAAAACTCGCCCTCCTGCAGAACCCGCAAGAGGCGGGTTTGCGCTTCAAGCGGCATATCGCCGATCTCGTCGAGAAAGAGGGTGCCGCCGGCCGCCTGCTCAAAGCGTCCTGTGAGGCGTTGATTGGCGCCTGTGAAACTGCCTTTCTCATGGCCAAACAATTCACTTTCGATCAGCTCGCGCGGGATCGCTGCCATATTCACGGCAATAAAGGGTTTGCCGCGGCGTTTGCCGAAATCATGAAGCGCCCGGGCCACTAATTCTTTGCCGGTGCCGCTCTCCCCACTGATCATCACGGTCAGGTCGGTTTGCATGAGCCGCGCCATGACCCGGTAGATGTCCTGCATCGCCGCCGAGCGGCCGATGAGCGGCATCTTGTCGGATTTTTCCGGCGGCTCCTCCACCTCGGCTGGCAACGTGGCCGGGATCGCCCGCTCTTTGAGCGAGCCCAAGGCGCGCCTTACGATGGAAACAAGCTCGTTAAGATCGAAGGGTTTGGGCACATATTCATAAGCGCCCTGCTCGGCTGCATTGACCGCCGTCATGAGGTTGTTTTGAGCGCTCATGACGATCACCGGCATCGTCGGGCGTTTTTTCCGAATTTGCGGCAGAATGTCGAAGACATTTTCATCCGGCATCACCACATCGGTGATCAACAGGTCCCCCTCGCCGCCGTCGACCCAGCGCCACATGGTCGATGCATTGGAGGTGCTTCGTACACGGAACCCATGCCGCCCAAGGGCTTTGTTGAGGACGGTTCGTATCGCCGAATCGTCATCGGCGATGATAATGGTCTCGTTGCTCATTGGTCAGGCCCCTCTTGCGGGTCGGCTTGATGAATTGGCAATAGGGTTCGGAACACGGTCCGCCCGTTCTCGCGCGTGCATTCGATTACGCCCCCATGATCGCCGATAATTTTTGCAACCAACGCCAGGCCAAGGCCCGTGCCATTGGCCTTGGTGGAGACAAAGGGATCGAACATATAGGGGCGCAATTCGTCTGGCACACCGCCACCGTTATCGCGTACACAGACTTCAAGGGGCAGTCCTAGGCGATCGCTGCTGCCGGGGGTCGACAGGCGCACGCCCGGCCGATACGCGGTCACCAAATCCACTTCCCCGTCAGTGCGCTCGGCAAGGGCCTCGGCCGCGTTCTTTACAAGGTTCAAGAAAACCTGAACCAGCTGATCGGCATTGCCATAAACGGGCGGTAGGGAGGGATCATAGGTCTCGACAATCTTGAGAGACTTGGCAAAGCCAGCCTCGGCGATCCGCCGCACATGGTCCAGAACGTGGTGGATGTTGACGGGCTCGCGGGCAATGGGCCGGCTATCGCCAAACAGCTCCATCTGATCGACAAGCCCGCAAATCCGGTCCGTCTCCCGACAGATCAATTGGGTAAGCGAGCGGTCATCCTCGCTTGCGCCCTGCTCTAAAAGCTGTGCTGCCCCGCGAATGCCCGAAAGCGGATTTTTGATTTCATGGGCAAGCACCGCGGCCATTCCCGCGACCGATCGCGCCGCCCCCCGGTGGGTAAGTTGGCGATCGATCTTCTCGGCGATCGAGCGTTCCTCGATCATCAAAAGCGCCGAGCCCGGCATTTCCACAACGGGCGCCGCATGCAGATCGATGCGCCGTTGCCCGAGCTTCGGTGTTGAGAGCGTTAAACCATATTCAGTCACGGAAACACCGAGGCGGATCACCTTCGACAAGAGAGCCACCAAGGGGTGATCTGCCGGCAGATGGTCTTTTAAGGTGGACTTGGCGAGCATCGCCGCGCCCATCCCAAAGAATTGCTCTGCCGCAGAATTGACGAAGGTGAATGTCATCTCCTCGTCCACCACGGCAACCGCATGGGGAATGGCATCGATAAGCGCGCCAAGATTAGGCTGAGGGCTGACGGTCGCAAGGCTCATCAGGCGGCCTCCCCAAGGCGCGGCGTGCAGCCCGGCCTGCCTCTGACCTCGGCCCTAGGATCGGCGTAAAGCCCGGCAAATGCCGACCGGATGAGGCTCAAGACGGCAGCGGGATCCGTTTCCTTGCGGACAAGGTGGGTGAAGCCATCAGGCGCCCGGAGATGGTCTGCATACCACAGCAAGTGCTTGCGGGCGACGCGGACACCGATAGCGCGCCCATAATGGCTCAAGATCGCCTCGTAATGGCCGGCGATTTCGCTGGCAAGATCCACCGGATCGAGGGCCGCCAAGGCGGCCTGCCCGCGATGCGCCGCGCCTAAAAACCCGGCGATCCAAGGCCGCCCATAGGCACCTCGCCCAACCATGGCAAGGGACGCCCCCGAAATCTCTAGGGCCGAGGCAAGGCTCGCCTCACAAATAATGTCGCCATTGACAGTTACCGGGCAGGAGACAGCCCGCACCACCTCGCCGACCGCACTCCAATCGGCATCCCCAGTGTAAAATTGACACCGGGTGCGGCCGTGCACGGTGAGGGCGGCAATGCCAGCCGCCTCGGCCCGTACTGCCAAGCCGGGCGCATTGCGGGTCTCGTCGTCCCAACCGAGCCGCATTTTGACGGTGATGGGAATTGAGACCGCGTTTGCGGCCGCATCGATGAGCGCCAAGGCAAGGTCCGGCTCGCGCATCAACGCAGATCCCGAAAGCCCCCCCGTCACCTTCTTGGCGGGGCAGCCGAAATTGAGATCGATGATTGTGGCGCCCTCGCCGGCGGCAATTCGGGCCGCCTCTGCAATCCAAGAAGGCTCTCTGCCTGCCAATTGCACAATAAAGGGGCCGTGGGCTGGAGCCCCTTCAATCCGGCGCCATGCCTCCCGCCGCGCGGTGACAAGCTCGCGGCTGGCCACCATTTCCGTCACCACGAGGCCCGCTCCGAAACGCGCAGCAATGGCTCGGAAAGGCGCATCGGAGACACCAGACATCGGGGCGAGTAAAACTCGCGAAGACAGGGTATAAGGACCGATGTGTTCGTCCATCCAGATTACCAAAAACCCACAATCGCGG
>JBCDJA010000376.1:0-3016 GCA_038748465.1 Pseudomonadota bacterium | reverse complement strand
CGCGGCCATGCCCGCGATTACGATGGGTGGCGCCAGCTTGGGCTTGAAGGCTGGAGCTATGCCGATGTGCTCCCCTATTTCAAGCGATCTGAGGGGAATGAGGAGTACACTGACGACTACCATAATGGTGAGGGGCCGCTTAAGGTCTCGTCCACAGCGCTCGGATACCCGTTGTTTCGCAGCTTCATTCAAGCTGGCAAAGAGGCGGGATACCCGTACACAGAAGATTTTAACGGCTATCAGCAAGAAGGGATTGGCCCTTATCAATTTACGGGTTCAAAAGGAGAGCGCTTCAGCGCATCGAAAAGCTATCTGAAGCCCGTGATGGAACGGGACAATCTGACGGTCCTGACGGGCGCGCAAATCACCCGCATTGAATTCGACGGGTCAACCGCAAAGCGGGTGCAATACAAAACCAAAGAAGGCATCGATACGGCCCATGCGGATGGTGAGATCATCGTCTGTGGCGGTGCGATCAACTCCCCGCAAGTCCTTATGCATTCCGGCGTTGGGCCGGCCGACACGCTGAAGAGCTTTGGGATAAATGTCGTCCACGATGCTCCGGGCGTGGGTAAAAACCTGCAAGACCACCTCGATTGTACGATCCTTTACGAGGTGAGCCAGCCGGTTACCTTTTTCCGCGAGACAAAGCCATGGCGCGAGGCGATGTCTGGCCTTCGCTATGTGTTGTTCGGCGATGGGCCGGCAACGGAATATCCAACGCAGACCGGGGCATTCTTGAAATCGCGGCCTGAACTGGAGGTGCCCGACCTGCAGATCCATTTTGTGCCCGGCCTGGTTTACAAACACGCTCAAATCCCCGCCGACCGGCACGGCATGACCGGCCATATTTGCCAGCTTCGGCCCGAATCTCGGGGATACATCACGATCCGCTCCGACGATCCGCTCGATGAGCCGGTGATCCAGCCCAATTATTTGGTAGCTGAGAGCGACCGCCGGGCGCTCGTTGAGGGCGTCAAGATTATGCGCGACATCTTCGCCCAGCAGGCTTTCGACTCATACCGCGGGCCGGAGCTCGCCCCGGGGGCCACCGTTAACACGGACGAGGAAATCGCGGGCTTCGTGCGCGAGAATGCCGAAACGATCTATCACCCCATCGGAACATGTAAGATGGGGACAGATGAAATGGCGGTCGTGGGCGCTGACTTAAAAGTTCATGGGACGGAAAATCTACGGGTTGTCGATGCGTCGGTCATGCCGACCCTGATTGGCGGCAACACGAATGCCCCAACGATCATGATCGCAGAAAAAGCCGCGGATATGATCCTCGGCAAACCGCCCCTGCCGGCAGAGATCGTGCCGATTGCCGAGGACGCCGAAGACGGGCTTGCCGTCGCCTGATGTTAGGCCTCGGGCAGGGCGATCTGTGGCGTTGGGTTGGCAGGGGGTTGAAGGTGGCTCAGGCCACCTCGCTGCTTGAATGCACCAGCTTCAAATAAGGCGGGGCTTTGCCACTCAGTAGGCTGTCGGCAACCACCGGTTTCACGGACAGAGCGTCGTTTGTTAGCATAAAGACGCTTTTGAGCGTGTGGTTGACAAAACGGTGACCCCGAAAATCGCGGATATCGACCAGGCATTGCCAAACGCCCAGCACCCGGTCCCGGCGCCCTTCGGCATTGCGCAGCGGCAGGAGCACCGTCTCGAACGGGCAAAGTTGGCGGTCGACGGTTTCTGCGGAAAAGGTCGCGTAGGCCGCCTGGGAGCTGAGCACGGCTTGCTCCACAAGGGCCTTCATGGCCCGCCGATCTTTCCCAGCCCAGAGGGTCAGAAAATTATGGTCGCGAAACTCCCGGCCGTAATGGGCGCAGAGCCCTGTGCCGGCGAGCCTGAAAATATGATGATCGGCATCGATCCGCTGCAAGATGAAGGTGTAGCCAAGGCAAGCCCGGAAATGCTGGGGGTCGATTTTCTGGCGCAGGGGTGCGCGGTCGCCGTCCCATTGCGATCGCCAATAATCAAATAAGTGTCGTGTCTTCGGATGCTTCATTAACGCCCCCAATTCACCCGCGCAGCCTTGGTCCGGGCTGCAGGGGTCACCTCTTCGTTGGTTGTGTTTCGGTGTTCCATTCCCGCGCAGCCGCGCGGTTTAACCCCACATTTTGTGGAGGATCGGGGCAAGGGTTATGCCAAATGCCGGGTGTCGCGTTTCAAGCCGCGTCACGGCCTAAGGCCCGTCGTTGGGCCCCTGGCGCCGGTCAAGCAGGGGCACATGCCGGTCTTTGAAGAAGGGGATGAGGGCGATCCCCGCCAAGAACCCGGCAATATGGGCCCTGAAGGCCACACCGCCGCCGGTCGGGTCAGACAGAGCGTCCATGAGCAGCTGGCCGCCGAACCAAATCCCAAGCGGGATATAGGCCGGAAGCACAATGGGAATGAACACGAACCCCAAGGGGAGGATCGCGCGCACGGGCACCACCGGATGCAACAGGATATAGGCGCCGAGAGCACCGGAGACCGCCCCAGAGGCGCCGATCATGGGAATGGCGGATTGGGTGTCGATCAGCGCCTGACCAAACGCGGCGGTAAATCCGCAGAGCAAATAGAACGCAAGGAACCGCATAGGGCCCATCGCGTCTTCCACGTTATCGCCGAAGATCCAGAGATAGAGCATGTTGCCGCCGATGTGGAAGATGCCGGCATGAAGAAACATCGACGAGACGAGGGTCGTGCTTGCGGGAAGGTCGCTGGTGGGCACCGGCAGACTCAAATCCGGGTGGAATAGGCGGCTTGGCACGAAGCCATATTCAAAGATTGCCGCTTGAACCTGATCCCCGAGTGATACTTGCCACAAAAAGACCAACAGATTTGCTGCGATCAGGATCACCGTAACGATCGGGAAACGGCGTGTCGGGTTTTCGTCTTGGAGAGGGATCATGGGTGTCCTAACAGGCTCTCAGCTCGCCCCTAGGCCAGCACACCGGTGCCACGGCCGTCAAATTGTCCCCCGCGCGGTTTGTTGCGCGGGGCAAGGCCCATCAGCTAGGATGGCGCGAGG
>JBCDJA010000375.1:0-3021 GCA_038748465.1 Pseudomonadota bacterium | reverse complement strand
GGCATCGCCGGCAGCGGCATAAAGCTCCCCCAACCGATATTCTACATCCCGCTGCATATCGCGCGGCAAGGCCTTGGCCGACCGCGCCCGCTCAAAGGCATCAATGGCAGCTCCGACTTCGTTGAGCTTGAGGGTCAAATGGCCAAGTTGTTTGTCGATTACAGCTTGCTCAGCAGGCGTCAGGTCATCCCGCGAGGCCATCCGATTAAAGAGGAGGAGTGCCTCTTGATATCGCCCAGCGTCCATCACGTCTTGGGCCCGCTCAAACTCAACTGCGAGGTCCCCACCGATGATGGGCGCCGCCTGGCCGGGCCCGACACTGAGGAACCCCACCAGGAACGCTGCAAATAACTGCACTTTCAGGCGCGGCGGCAGGCGGAATGTGCGGGCGGCGCTCACTCGCCGCGCTCCATTACCCCATCATCGAGTTTAAAACGGATCCGAACCTTGAACGGCGTGCTGCTGCCTTCATCGGTCGCTGTGTATCGCCAACGGCTCAGCGCCTCTAGCGCCGCGCGATCGAACACCCCCGGCGGCTCCGCACCGAGAACGGCCGGATTGACTACACGCCCTTCCGGTGAGACGGAAAACGTCACATCCACATAGCCTTCAAGGGCGTTCCGGAGCGCCTCCTCGGGATAGGCCGGGGGCGGAAGAGTGAGCGGCTCGGGCGCCTGCGCGCCTCTTTTGCTTGGGTCGCTCATCGCAAACCCGCTATCGGCGGTCATGCCTTTGCCGGTGAGGAGCGGGCCCGTGGTGCGATCGAGGGGACCTGAAGGCGGGGCGAAAACCAACGTCGGTTTGGCCCGCAAGTGAGCAGCGGCGCGAAGCCCGAGGGGGGCCGGCGCGCCTTCGCTGACCGGCCCAGCCCCGACCTGCCCCAGAGTGAGATCAAGCGGCGGCGGACCGGCTTGCGGGCGAAGCGGCGGCGGATCGCCGGTAAGGCCGGGCCGAACCGGCAGAGGCGCTCTGCTGGTCAGTGGCGAGGCAGGGTCAACGACCGGGGCGTTGGCAAGAATCTGAACGCGGCCACCATCGCCCGCCGACCCAGCTGAGGGAGGCGCAACTGAGGACGGCGCGACAGAGGCTGGGCCCAACGCAGGAAGCGAAAGGAGCAGCCCCAATCCGGCGGTGAGCAAAAAAGCCGCCAACGCGCCGCCTAGCACGGCGATCGGTACACGGCCGAGAGGCCGACGGCGGAAAATCACCGTGCCGCCTCTTCGCCGCGGGCGGCAACCGCCAACCGGTCTCCGCCCGCCTCGCGGATCACATCAACGAGGCCGATTAACTGTCCCGTGGGAACCGACGGATCCGCCTCAATCAAAATCGTTCCCTTCGGCGTTGTGGCAATCATCCCTCTCACCCGTGCCGGAACCTCCTGAAGCGCCAGCGCCTCCCCCTCGCTTACGATCTCCCCTCGCTGATCGAGAACAAAACGCCCAGCCAGGCTGAGGGGCTCGGAGGTCGTCGCGGCCGTTGGCCGGGCAATCTCAACACCGGGAACGACGACAAAACTCGCCACCGCAACAAAGAAAATAAGCAGGATAAAGACGATGTCGATCATCGCCGTGAGGTCGATGGGCGCCTCTTCGTTGCGTTTGCGACGCCGGACGATCATCGCCGCGCCTCCACGCTGTCGTCGGTCAACAAAAACTGCCCCGGCAGGGCTTGGCGCAAACGCTTTCGCCGACGCTCAAGGTGGCTCACAAAAAAGACACCGCTGACCGCACCTGTAAGGCCTGCCAAAGTGGGCAGCACGAGAGCGGCGAGGTGAGCCGCCATAAGCGTATGGGGTGGTTGGCCCTCGGCCGCCACAAGGTCAAACAAATCGATCATGCCAGTGACGGTGCCCAAAAGCCCGAGCAAGGGCAGCACGAACAAAAGCCCCTTCAGTGAGCCCATGCGCTCATCGAGTTGCCGGCCTAGGGAAGACATGTAAGCGCGCCGTACCGCGCACGCGGCCCAGGACGTCGCCGAGCGGTCCTCCCGCTGGGCCCAGCGATCCACCGCAAGCCCCGTCACGAGCGCAAAATCGCGGGTTTGAAAGAGATAGCGCTCAATAATCAGCATCCAAAGCACAGCCGTGAGGATGACGATAACGGGCACCAGCGGCCCGCCCGCCGTCAGCAGGCTGAATGCACCAGCCGGCATCACACAATCGCCCCAGGTTCAGGGGCGGCGATATCAGGAATGCCGAGCGAGGGATCGTCCGGCGGGGGAGATTTAACAGGGGTTTGCGGCGTCCGGGCCGCCTCTTCCATTCGCTGGGCAACGAGGCCCGCCGCTTCTTCTTCCAGCATGGCGATCACGGCCTCTGACCGGGCCTGGGCAATCGCATGCAAGACAATCAACGGGATGGCAGCAATAAGCCCCAGCATGGTCGTTATCAGTGCCTCAGAAATTCCAGCTGCCATCAGCTGAGGCGCACCGCCACCGAATACGGCAAAGACTTCAAAGGTCCGCAC
Source organism: Pseudomonadota bacterium (assembly GCA_038748465.1). Lineage (GTDB taxonomy): Bacteria > Pseudomonadota > Alphaproteobacteria > M2410 > M2410 > JBCDJA01. Next base: position 556 of record JBCDJA010000375.1, on the reverse strand, counting down.
CATGCCGATCACGGTCCCGAGAAGCCCAAGTAGGGTCGCGAGGCCCGCCAGCACCTTCAAAACCCCAATTCGGCGCTCGACCGGCGGCGCGGCCTGCAAAATCGCCTCCTGCAACCGACTTTCAAGGACCGCAGCAGGAGCCTCTCCGGCAGCTTCCCAGGCGGTCAAGACCGGGCGATAGGGATTGTCGCCCACCGGCTCATCGCCTCGCTTTTCCTTCCGCATACGCATGGCCCAGATCTCGAGCCGGATGATCCGCTCACACGCAATGGCGATCCCGACCGCCATAAGAAGCAAAATCAAAAAACCGACAAACCGGCCCTCAGACAAGCGGGACAACGCCCCAGGCCGATCCTCATAAAGCTGAAGCGCGGCCCCAACCCCCGACACATCGAGGGGAACCGGCAAAAGACCAGCCTGTGCCTCTAGGCCGGAAAACCGGCTCGTGGCCGATGCCAAGCGGCGCGGCAGCGCGCCTCCCACCAAGCGGTATCGCCCGGTCTCGCCCTCAAAGCGCTGGAGCCCCGCCTCCCCAACTGCGGCGAAGGGACCGGCT
>JBCDJA010000374.1:0-3023 GCA_038748465.1 Pseudomonadota bacterium | reverse complement strand
CGGCGACAAAGAACTGGTGGATATCGCCGCTGCGCTAACGCCGCAAAAGGTGGAGTTTATCAAGGCGGGCGGCTCTTACGCGATTGTGTTCGGTAAAAAACTGCAAAGCTTCGCGGCCGCAACGTTGGGGATTGAAACACCGCCCGTCTTTGCGCCCTCCAAGGTGGTCTCCCACGAGGGGCAAGGCCTCACCGCCGTTGAGAAAATCTTTAACCGGAACGCGGTGGGCGTGCCCGAGGGCACGGTGTTACACGCCGGATCAGACGTGCGCGTTAAAGTGAACATCGTCGGCTCCCAAGACACAACGGGCCTCATGACATCCCAGGAATTGGAGGCGATGGCAGCAACCGTCATTTCACCGACGGTCGACGGCGCTTACCAATCGGGTTGCCACACCGCCTCCGTGTGGGACCTGAAGGCGCAAGAAAACATCCCGAAGCTGATGAGCTTCATGAACAAATTCGGCCTCATAACAGCGCGTGACCCAAAAGGCGTCTATCATTCGATGACGGACGTGATCCACAAGGTGCTCAACGACATCACAGTGGATGACTGGGCGGTCATCATCGGCGGCGATTCCCACACCCGCATGTCGAAAGGCGTGGCGTTTGGTGCAGACTCCGGCACGGTCGCCTTGGCGCTTGCCACCGGCGAGGCAACCATGCCGATCCCGGAATCGGTCAAGGTGACCTTCAAAGGCGAGCTCAAACATTACATCGATTTTCGCGACGTCGTGCATGCCACCCAGGCTCAGATGCTCAAGAAATTCGGAGACAATGTCTTTCAAGGCCGCATCATCGAAGTGCATATCGGCACGTTGCTTGCCGACCAAGCCTTCACCTTCACCGATTGGACCGCGGAGATGAAGGCCAAAGCCTCGATTTGCATCTCCGAGGACGACACCCTGATCGCATCGCTGGAAATTGCGAAAAGCCGCATACAGATCATGATCGACAAGGGCATGGATAATCCAGCGCAAACGCTGTAAGGCCTGATTGACCTGGCAGACAAGCGGATTGCCGAGATCAGATCGGGCGAGAACCCCGCCCTCGCACCGGACGAGACGGCCACCTATTTCGCCGAATTTACCGTGGATCTCGACCTTATCGACGAGCCCATGATCGCCGATCCGGATGTGGCCAACGACGACGTGTCCAAGCGCTACACCCACGACACCATCAGGCCTGTCTCCTATTACAACGCCGAGAAAAAAGTCGACCTCGGCTTTGTGGGCTCCTGCATGGTGCATAAGGGGGACATGAAAATCGTCGCCCAAATGCTCAAAAACCTCGAGAAACAAAGCGGCAAGGTGGAGTTCAACGCCCCCCTCGTGGTGGCCGCGCCCACCAACAACAACATTGATGAACTGAAGGAAGAGGGCGACTGGGGCATCTTGCAAAAATACTCGGGCTTTGAATTTGACGACGATGCGCCAAAGGAGACCGCGCGCGTCGAATACGAAAACATCATGTATCTGGAGCGCCCCGGCTGTAACCTCTGTATGGGGAACCAAGAAAAAGCCGAGAAGGGCGATACGGTGCTCGCCACATCCACCCGCCTCTTCAAAGGTCGGGTCGTCGAGGACGCGCCGGACAAAGCAGGCGAGTCGCTGCTTGCCTCAACCCCGGTTGTTGTCTTGTCGGCGATCCTCGGCCGCACCCCGAGCGTTGAAGAATATCGGTCTGCGGTGGAGGGCATAAACCTCACCAAATTCGCCCCGCCGCTCACCGTGCCGTTGGACGCAAAATCGGTACACTATTAGGGCGGGCTCGGCGGTCTCGGCCTCCGGCCGTACACAGATCAAAGAGCACCTACAGCGTTTCCGATGTTTCGAGGACATGCTGCAGGAACCTTGAAATCGTTTCTTGCTCTGCCGGGTCAAAGGGCGCGAGCAGCATCGCGTTAAGCCCTTTGGCCTCAGCCATGGTGCGTGCGATCAGCCCCCGCCCTTCCGGCGTGACATGCAACAAATTTACACGCCCATCGTCGGCAGATGCGCGCCGCTCCACGAGCCCCTTGGCTTCCAGCGTGTCGACAAGGCCGGTGAGCCGAGATCTGCTGTGCCCCGCCCGCTCCGCAACCTCCGAACTCGACAATCCGTCTTCCGCAACAAGAGTAAACAAGATGACCTGGTGGGCTGTCGCGATCCCCTCGGCCTCGCGCAGGCGCCGATCGATAGCGCGGAACAGCGCGCCATGCGCCAGGTGGAGCAAATGAAAAACTCGGGGAGGGCCGGCATTTGACATTGGTTCAAGCTTGAACTATCTATTTCAATCTTGAACTAAAATGCTCCGGATGCCGACCGAATGCAACCAGCAAGACGCCCAACGCGGGGGGCCACCTCATGATCGCTCACGGTGCCTATCTGGTTGCACTGGCTGCTAGCTTCGTTTGGTTTGCCATGGGCTTTCGGTATTTCAGCACCCAGCCGGCCGCAGCCGCGAAGGTGATGATCCCCAAGTCTGCCCGCGACACGCCGTTGTTTCTCACCTTCACGGCGGCAGTGCGGTTTCTCGGCGGCTTTAACGCGGCCTTCGCGCTGATGTCGCTTCTCTTGTTGTCTCTGGCCCTGGCCGGCAGCCCGCTCTTCACCGCGCCTGGGGAGCGGGCCATTGCCCTCCTAATTCTCGCATCGGCTCATTTTTCGCAATTCTATTTCAACCTCCCCGTGCTTCGGAACGGAGAGCGCCAGGGCGAGGCCTATTGGCCAGTGCTGTCCGGCCCCATGCTGATGATCTTTGTCGTCGACGCGGGCCAAACCGTGATCTGCCTAGGCGCCGCGCTGCTTCAATTGGCGGCGTAACCGGCGGGGCCAGCGCGAGCGCCCATGCCCCCGTTGCGTGCCACCCCGGCACCAACATTTCCCCACATGCTGCAGAGACCGAAAAGGGCACATACGACCCTATATTTCACTTGCACCGAAAATGTTATATTATAACGTCAGTACCTCCAATGAATGAGGCTTCCCATGTCGACGTTAGAACGAACAGGGACACATCAAGCAGCAACGATTGTCCTCTCCT
>JBCDJA010000373.1:0-3031 GCA_038748465.1 Pseudomonadota bacterium | reverse complement strand
CTGAGGTCGATTGGGGATCGCCGTTACCAAAGGCGAGCGATTGATCGCATGTCAACACATCCTGATAGGTCAGCCCACTGTCTTTATGGGTCACGAGCACCGACCAATAGCCGGGATTGCCGCTCGCGTCGACCGACTGGGCAAATACCTCACCGCCGGAGCGGTCAACCGCCGTGATGGCAGATTTGTTGCCAAACCAGGCAAGGTCGACGGTTTCACGGCCCATGGCCTCGATGACGCCGGCATAATCGGGGGCATAAAACGCTTTTACGGTGAGGCCCGTTTGCGCGCTCATCGCATCGATAAACGGATCCCAGGTCTGCGCCAGGTTGGGGGAGCTTTCCGTCGAGATCAGTCCGAAGTTGAGTTCTTGGGCCTGTGCCGCGCCGACCGCGAGCGACAAAGCCAATGTGAGGATCGCAGCCCTTACCCGATCGGTCATGGTTTCTCTCCCCTTGTTAACGCCGCGGCCCATGCCCCGCAGATCAATTGTCTAAAGGCCTTGTTGCGGGATTTTAAGGCCCCGGCTCCAGCGAGGGAAGTGGGCACAAGCGAGCGCTCCGCTTGCCTTCAAAACAAGCGGCATAAGGCCGGGTAAAGATGGATTGGGGGAGGGCCGGCGGGCCTTGATCAGTCGAGGCCGTCGTTCTTGCGGGCGAGCGCTTTGTAGTGCTCGACAAGAACATTCGCATCCCGGCAATAAATCGACGCCATCCAGTCAAGCCGTCCAAGCGCGGTGTGGAGATGGCCCGTGAGCTTCTCTAGCGAGGTGCGCGAGATGAAGACATCCGATGAGAAGGGCAGGTCGAGGCCGCCCTCAGCCGTTGTCAGATTGGCATGGCCGATCACCAGGCGGCCTTTGCCTTCCGGATCGAGGGGCACCTCGTAATTTTGGCTGGTCCCGTTAATGAGATTGAGGTTCTCGTGGGTTGCCGCCGAGGCCCGCTCGTTAATGTCCGTCATGCACTGATCGTATTGTTGGGCAAGCAGATGGATCGCCTGCTGATCTTCGATCTCGCTGGCGGTTTGGGCCGCGTTATACGCCTCGCGCAGCGGTTCGCGGATGGCATCGATTGTCAGGGTCGCTTGCTCAAGGGCGCCCAGGGCGCGATGGATTTCCCGCATGACCGGTTTTTGGTCGAACATCGTGCCGCCGCGGGTGTAGCGTAACGCGCGGTCGATCGCGATCCGGGGATCGGCGTCCATGGAGGGGTCGAGGGCGTCGGCATCGCCGTCCCGGCCGGTCAGCCGGCGCAGGAGGGGTTTGCTCTGGCCTGCAGCCTCGGGCTCCGGGGTGCGACGGAATAGGTTTTTGGCTCGGGAAAGAGCCGAAGCGCCAGCGCCTGCCGTTTGCGTCGCCATGGCGATCCTCGTGTCATCCTTGAACAATCAGCATTCCTGATTAACGCAAACGCCTTTAGAAATCGTTAGCCCCGCGCAAGGCCCTAAGGGCTGAAAATTGGCAGAATTCCATGGTTTCTCCGCCCCTTTTTCACGTCTATCGCGCCGCCAAAAGGCTGCGCCAATCGGTGCGATTTGTGATCCGCCGGCCAAGCCTTGGCGTGCGGGGGATCGTCGTCAACGAGGCGGGTGCGGTGTTGTTGGTGCGCCATACCTATGTTGCCGGATGGTTCCTGCCGGGCGGGGGGGTGAAGTTCAAAGAGGCGCCGGCGGCGGCGCTGATCCGGGAAATGCGTGAGGAGGCGGGGGTGGTTATCCACGAAACGCGGCTCATCGGGCTGTTTCCTAATTTTACTCGTCTGCAGTCCGATTATGTGGCGTTGTTCGACTGCCCCGATTGGTCCGAGGCAGACGCCTTCAGGCCCGATTTTGAGATTGCCGAGCGGGCGTTTTTTCCGCTTGAGGATTTGCCGAGCGCCACCACCCCCGCCACCCGGCGCCGTTTGGCCGAGTGGCAGGGGCACATCGATCAGTCCTCGGAGTGGGGCGATCCTGACGGCCTATGAGGCCGGCGCATCCGGCCTGCCGGCTTATGAGGCCGGAAACTCCGGGACGTCGGCGAAGAGGATGCTGCTTGCCCCGTCAATTGCGGCAAGCTCCAAGCGCTCTTCGTTGTGGATCGCCAAACCGTCACCTGCCCCAACGACCTGGCCGTTCACCACCACCGAACCGGCTGCGGGGACAAGATATCCAAACCGATTGGCGGCAAGCGGCAGCTCTAGGCGTTCGCCCCTATCAAGGCTGGCGCCATAGAGCGTTGCATCCTGGCGGATCGGCGCGGCTCCCGTTTTGCCGGCTTGGCCGGAGGCGAGGGGGACAAGCTGGCCAGCCCGTTCCGTGTCCGGGAACGTGACCGCCGTCCAGCTTGGTGTGCCGCCCCGTCGTGCCGGCTCAATCCAGATTTGGAAGATCCGCGTCGTCTCGTCTTCCCGGTTCATTTCCTCATGGAAGATGCCCGTGCCGGCGGACATCACCTGCACATCGCCCGCGACGGTACGCCCCCGATTGCCAAGATTGTCGCCATGGGAAATCGCGCCGTCGCGCACAAAGGTGATGATTTCCATGTCCCGGTGGGGATGCAGCGGGAAGCCCGAATGAGGCGCGATCGCGTCATCGTTCCAGACCCGCAAGGCCCCCCATCCGGGACGGTTCGGGTCGTGATAGCGGCCGAAGCTGAAATGGTGGCGCGTGTCGAGCCAGTCGAAGGTGGCCCCGCCAAGGGTGGGGTGTGGGCGAAGGTCAAGCATGAGTCTCTCCCAAAGATTGTGATGCAAATTGAAGAACGGAAAATTGGATATTGCACCATTGTTCACATTTTGAGGACATGGGGAGAGCGGCGCTGCGCACAAGCTGCCGCCGGCGCGTTGGTGGTCGCGGTCACATCCTTGGGCGGCGCGAGCAGCACCCGCCAAAGCCCGCTTCGGTGATGGGCTCGGCCTAAGGAGAGCGCTTGGCACAATCCTGCTGGACAACGGCTGATGCGGGCTGGTAAGGGCGGTGCCGATTGAGGACCAGACATGACCCGACGACGCACCGCGCCCTTGGCCTGACGGCCTGCCTTTTCCGCCCG
>JBCDJA010000372.1:0-3037 GCA_038748465.1 Pseudomonadota bacterium | reverse complement strand
GGCGAGATGACCGGCGGCCTTTGTCAGTCGCCGGACGGGAGCAACTGGGTCACGCTCTATATTGAAGTTACAGACATCGACAAAGCCCTTGCCGACGTGGCCGCCCGGGGCGGGAAAACCATCATGGAAAAAATGTCTGTCCCGAACGGGCCCACCGTGGCCCTCTTCGCCGATCCGGCGGGGAACACGATGGGCCTTGTGGAGCCCATGCAGCCTCCGTCTTAAACACGCAAAGCGCCATTTGAGCGCCCGATCCGGCCGACCTATAGTCTCTGCAAGGAGGTGCGGGCCGGATGGGCGAAGCGGGAGAGAAAGAAACATCGGGCGCGAGCTTGTGCAGACGGTGCGGGGCACTTGACCGCGCAGCGCCCGCGCCACCTGCCCGCTGCGCCCACTGCACCGCGCCGCGCCCGGTCTGGCACCGGGAACTCACCGGCCTTTCCATCGCTCACATCGATTGCGATGCGTTCTACGCGGCCATTGAAAAACGAGATAATCCAAGCCTCCAGGATCAACCGGTGATCATCGGCGGCGGCCGGCGGGGTGTGGTGTCGACAGCCTGTTACATTGCCCGCACCTACGGGATCCATTCCGCACAACCGATGTTCAAGGCACTCAAGGCGTGCCCCGATGCGGTTGTGATCCGCCCGGACATGGACAAATATGCCGCCGTCGGCCTTCAGATCCGTAGACTGATGGGTGAGCTCACCCCGCTTGTCGAGCCGCTGTCCATCGATGAGGCGTTCCTCGATCTTACGGGGACGGAGCGTCTTCATGGTCAGCCTGCTGCAAAGTCGCTCTGGGCCCTGCAACAAAGGATCGAACAAGACATCGGCGTGACGGTCTCTGTCGGTCTTTCGCACAACAAATTCCTCGCCAAAGTCGCGTCCGATCTTGAAAAGCCAAGGGGCTTTTGCCTTATCGGCGCTGCAGAAACGAAGGCGTTTCTCGCACCCCAGCCAATCGCCCTCATCTGGGGGGTTGGACGGGCCATGCAGTCGAAACTCGCCCGCGATGGGTTGCATACGATCGGCCAATTGCAGCGCCTCAGCCCGCGTGACCTTGCCAACAGATATGGGGAATTGGGCCTCAGGCTTGCCCACCTTGCCCAGGGCGAGGACATGCGTCCGGTAAAGACCGACCGCCAGCGCAAAAGCGTTTCTGCCGAAACCACCTTCCAAGAAGACCTCTCAAGCCTCGATGATCTCAAGGCTGAGCTCTGGCGCCTGGCGGAAAAACTCTCCCGGCGGACAAAAACAGTTGGAAATGCCGGGTCGACCGTGACGCTGAAGCTCAAAACCACCGATTTTAAAATCCGCACCAGAAGCCTGTCCCTGCCGCGCCCAATTTTTCTAAGCGATGAGCTTTACGCAAACGGGGTCAAACTGCTCGAACCGGAAGTCGATGGAACGGCTTTTCGTTTGCTCGGCCTGGGGCTGTCGTCCCTCGGCCCGCTGGCTAGCGCCCAGCCTGGGGACCTCTTCGCCGATACGGGCGGCGAACGGGCGAGCGCCCTTGATGCGGCTGTCGACCGGATCAGGGATCGCTATGGGATCGAGGCCATCGGCAAGGGACGGGGATTGCGTCGGGGTCGGCCCTAGCCGGGGATCGCGCGCCTCATCAACGGCGAGGCCGCTCAGCAGCCACCGCCTGCCGGCAGATAATCGAGCGAGGTGAGGTCAGCCCGCACGGCCAGTTCGTCGTCATAGGTGGCAACCAAATCGTCCACGATGCCGTTCTCATAGACAACAAAGCCAACCTCATAATTCGGCTGCGGCTCTTTGGCTTCGGGCAAAAAGTAGCTTACAAGCATGTACCAGGCCCGCTCCGTATCAAGACGTTTGATGCCCGAGGCGTGGCCATCCGGCAACGGCTTGATGGTCGCGACACTGTCATAGACTTGGGTCTCCCCCACCGCGTCGAACACAGGACGGCGCAGGCTTGCTTTGCCCGCCTTTGCCGCCTCCACAAGCAAGCCCAAATGCAAACTCGGAAACGCCGTTCCGGCGGGCAATTCAATGCTTGGCTCATTTGCCTCGTTAAAATCGATGAGGCCGATGCGCGGCTCGCCCGGCGGCGTCTCCGGCCAGCGCGCCTGCCCGCTCAGGGATTTTGAGACGACACCGTTGGTGCGGTCGGTCACACTGAAACCGTAAGACTGCCGATCGCGCGATTCCCAGGTCGTCGATCGGATGTCTGACCAATATTCATTGCCGTCGAAATCCCAGAAATAGCTCGTCATCCACTCGGTGAACGTAAAGCCCTCGCAGCTGCGCTCCCATTTAAGGCCAAGCACGCCCGTGAGGTCGTCAATCCCAACATCCTCGCCTTTGCCTTCCAGCGTCATCCGATAGAGCGCCTCGTGACTATCGAAGGCGTCCGCGGGATGGGCAATCGGTGTCCCGGCCGGCCGGGCTTCCACCGACGAGGCGGCGAGGAGGGTAAGGCCCGCAACACCGGCGACCAAGGCCGCGTAAAGGGGCGTCGACGGAGTGCGAAGTGCGCTTGGCATGGGGCGTTTCCTTTCGCGGCCAGCCCGCCAATCCAACAGACTGGAGATCGAGCTGGCGCCCGGTTAAGGCCTTCAAACGGGTCGGGCCACGTCCCGCCCCGAGACAAATCAGGTCCTTCGTTGCAAGCCGAGGGCCCGCTCCCCCTGCGACACCGGAAAAACCTGCCCCACCCGGCAAAGAACGCCTCCATGGCCGGCCAAATCTGCCGGCCTGCGGGACCGCGCTGTGCCCCAGCGTGTCGCGATCTTCGAAAGCTTAACACAAGGTTTACTCTGGTAAATGGCAGGTTGCCTTAAGCCTTTGAGGTAAGATCGTTAATTCGTCGAGGGTTGGCAGCCCTGGCATTCCGGTTGCTCTCTTGGTGGGCAGAGAGCCCAAAACCTGGCGGGCTGGCCAGCGGGGCGGCGACGCGTGAGGATCTCACGCCTCGGACCAAAGGGGGACGACCCATGAATGCGTTTGCGACTTTCACCTGCGATGATCTTCTTGAAGGCGCTGCGCCGGCATTGATCCGCGAACTTGCG
>JBCDJA010000371.1:0-3041 GCA_038748465.1 Pseudomonadota bacterium | reverse complement strand
TCGCGCTCGGGGAGCCTGACACGGCGGCGCGGATTGGCGCCTGGAGCCCAAGTGGCCTGGTGCCGACGTTGCGCGATGGGGACCTGACGGTCTGGGATTCGCTGGCCATTACCGAGTATTTGGCCGAGCGCTTCCCCGACAGGGGAATTTGGCCAAGCGCGCCCAGCGCCCGGGCCAGGGCCCGCTCCATTGCCGCCGAAATGCACGGCGGCTTTATGCCCTTGCGCCAAGCCTTGCCGATGAATTTGCGGGTCAAAGGGACCGTGCCCCTTACCGATCCGGCCGTCTTGAAGGCTGTCCAACGCGTAATCGACATCTGGACCACCTGCCTTGAGGCGGGTCCGCAAGGCGGTGACTTCCTGTTCGGCCCTTTTTGTGCCGCGGATGCCTTTTACGCCCCTGTGGTCACTCGGTTTGAAACCTATGGCATCGAGGTGCCGCCTCAGGCGCGCCGTTACATGGACACGGTCTTAAGCTTTCCCCCGATGCAAGACTGGTGGGCGGCGGCACAGGCCGAGCCCTGGGTCATCGCCAAATACGAAGGCATTTTGAAGGAGTAGATCATGACAAAATTTCTGGCCGCTCTCGGCGTTGCCGCGGCCTTGGTGTTCGCCGCAGCACCGCTCCAGGCCGAGGAGACCCTCGATCCGGAGAACACCCTCTATCTCGATCTGAAGGACGGTCGGGTAACCATCAAGCTCTTGCCCGATGTGGCGCCACAACATGTCGAGCGCATCAAAACTCTAACGCGGGAGGGGTTTTACGATGGGGTGGTGTTCCACCGGGTGATTGACGGGTTTATGGCGCAGACGGGCGATCCCACCGGCACGGGCACGGGCGGCAGCGATTATCCCGATTTGCCGGCTGAATTTTCAAATCTGCCCCACAAGCGCGGCGCGGTATCCATGGCGCGGGCGCAAAGCCCAAACTCGGCCAACAGCCAGTTCTTCATTGTCTTTTTCGATTCCGCCTTCCTTGACGGCAACTACACCATTTGGGGCGAAGTGGTTGACGGGATGAAGTTCGTCGACCTCGTTAAAAAAGGCGACGAGCGGCGCAACGGCATTGTGCGCGATCCCGATAAGATTGTCCGTATGCAAGTTGCTGCCGATGCGGATGGTGGGTCCGCGGGCCAGTAACCAGGCGCTGAAACAAACCTCAAAGCAGAGACAGAGAACGGAAGGACCGGACAATGGCCGATACTGACAACCGGATCGTCATGGAAATCACCCACGGCAAGGTCGTGATCGAAACGCGCCCGGATTTGGCGCCCAAACATGTCGCCCGCATAACCGAATTGGCCGCTGAGGGCTTTTACGATGGGATCGTGTTTCACCGGGTGATCGATGATTTCATGGCCCAGACCGGCGATCCGACCGGGACCGGCATGGGGGGCTCAGGGCAAAACCTCAAAGCGGAGTTTTCGCAAGAGCCGCATAAGCGCGGGACATGCTCCATGGCTCGGGCCCAGGCACCGGACAGCGCTGACAGTCAGTTTTTCATTTGTTTCGGCGATGTCGGCTTTCTAGATGGTCAGTACACGGTGTGGGGCCAGGTCGTCGAAGGCATGGAGCATGTCGATAAGATCAAGCGCGGCGAGCCGGTTGAAAACCCCGACACGATTGTTCGTATGCGTCCTGCTGCCGAGTTCGATGCGGCCTAGGCGGCCCATCGCTGCCCTCAGCCGGATTGGCTGGCACGATGCGGCCTGATCGATGCGGCCTTATCCATGCGGGTTGACCTGTTCGACTTCGAGTTGCCGGAGCGCCTCATCGCGCTGGAGCCCTGCCGGCCGCGCGACGCGGCCCAGCTGTTGGTGGTCGAAGGGGGCCACCTGCAGGACCGGCAGGTGCGGGACTTGCCGTCGCTTCTGCGCGCCGGCGATGTGGTGGTGCTGAACGACACCAAGGTCATTAAGGCCCAGCTTGCTGGCCTGCGACTGCCCCGAGAAGCGACGAGGCCTCTTGGGTCGGGCCCACCGGCTTTTGGCACGCGCGTCTCGGTGACCTTGCATAAGCGCGTCGGCTCCAACGTTTGGCGGGCCTTTGCAAAGCCGGGGCGCAAGCTCGCCGAGGGGGACCGGCTGAGCTTTGGGGAGGCCTTGGCGGCCCGCGTTCACCGCAAATTGGAGACCGGGGACGTGGTGCTGGCGTTCGACCGCGACGGGGCCGATCTCGATGCGGCTATCGAGGCCGTGGGGGAGCCCCCCTTGCCGCCCTATATCCGCTCGCGCCGCGAGGCGAGCCCAGACGACGCCGCGGATTATCAAACGGTGTATGCGGATGAGGCCGGCTCGGTGGCGGCACCGACGGCCGGCCTCCACCTCACCCCCGGTCTGTTGGACGCGCTGGGCGCTCAAGGCATCAAGACCGCCCGGGTGACCTTGCATGTCGGGGCGGGCACCTTCTTGCCCGTCAAGAGCGAGGACACGGACGATCATGTCATGCACGCCGAGTGGGGCGTGGTGAGCGATGAAACCGCGGCCGCGGTGAACGACGCGCGCGAGCGTGGAGGGCGCATCATCGCCCTCGGCACCACCGCGTTGCGCCTTTTAGAGAGCGCGGCCGAAGGGCCGGGCCGGCTTGCCCCCTTTAAGGGTGAGACAGACATTTTCATCACCCCCGGTTTCGACTTCCAGATTGCCGATGGGTTGATGACGAACTTTCACCTTCCTCGGTCGACTTTGTTTATGCTGGTAAGCGCCTTTGCCGGTTTCGACACGATGCGCGCAGCCTATGCCCATGCGATCGCGCAAAGCTACCGGTTCTATTCCTTCGGCGATGGCAGCTTGTTATGGCGGGCACGCTCGTGACCGATCCCGATCCACAGCCCGCCTTTCGGTTTCGCTTTGCCGCCCAGGACGGGGCGGCTCGCACTGGCGAAATTAACACGCCGCGAGGGGAGATCCGTACACCCGCCTTCATGCCGGTCGGCACCGCTGCGACGGTAAAAGGCATGCTTCCCTCCCAGGTAAGAGAGACGGGTGCGGATATTCTGCTCGGGAACACCTATCACCTTATGCTGCGCCCGGGGGCCGAGGC
>JBCDJA010000370.1:0-3069 GCA_038748465.1 Pseudomonadota bacterium | reverse complement strand
GCTCAGCCTTGTCGTAGACCGAGCCGAGGCGGGCATGAAACACCATGGGCTTAAGGGCGACCAAGCGATCTTCCAGGGGCGTTTTTCTGTCCTCGTCCCAAAAAAATTGCGCATCGGAGAGGCGCGCCCGCAACACGCGCTCATTGCCCTTGACGATCTCCGCCCCATTATCTGCTGTCTGAATGTTGCTTATGAAGACAAAGCGATTTGCAAGAGCGCCCGTCGACGCGCTTCGGCAGGAGAAGTACTTTTGGTGGCTCCTCATGGAGGTCATCAGCACCTCCTCCGGCACATCCAAAAACGCCTCCTCGAAGCCTCCAAGCAGCACAACCGGCCACTCAACCAAGCCGCACACCTCCTCCAAGAGGCCCGGATCGTCAACAACGGTCAAACCCGCCTCGGCGGCAAGACGGTGAGAGGCCTCCTTGATCGCCTCCCGGCGCGCCTCGCGATCCAGGAGCACATACGCCTTTGCGAGGGATTGTTTGTAAGCGTCAAAACCCGTGACGGAGATCGCGCCAGGCGAAAGAAAGCGATGACCGACTGTCCGGTCACTGCTTGTTACCCCCTCAAGGTGCGGATCGATGATTGTGCCACCGAACAGGCAGACCACAGAGTGGAGGGGGCGCACCCAGCGAAGCTCCCCGTCCCCCCATCGCATGGATTTGGGCCAGGGAAAGGTCATCACGGTCTGGTGGAGCGCCTCACCGATCACCTCGCCGGTCGGCCTGCCCCTGCGCTCAATCTTCGCAACGTAAAAGCCCCCCTTCGGATCGTCCTTAACCTGAAGGTCAGCTTGCGTGAGGCCGGTGGCGCGCAAAAACCCGTCCAGGGCTTTTTGCGGCGCCCCCACCCGCGGTCCTTTGCGCTCCTCGCTTACATCTGCCTGGCGGGAGGGCAAATCGGGCACGGTGTAAACAAGGCGCCGGGGGGTGACGTAGCTCTCGCTCCCCTCGGGGGAAAATCCAGCAGCCTTCAACTTGTCGTCCATCAGACGGCGGAGCGCGAGGCACGCATCGGCTTGCATCCGGGCCGGAATTTCCTCGCAGAAGAGTTCGATGAACAGCTCAGGCATGGCTCACACCTCAACGCCCCGAGAGCGCAGCCACACCTCCGCGCAGCCGCGCGCCAAGGCCCGTACCCTGCCGATATAGGCCGCCCGTTCGGTCACGCTGATAACGCCCCGGGCGTCCAGCAGATTAAAGGTGTGGCCGGCTTTGAGCATCTGATCGTAGGCCGGCAAGGCAAGGTCGGCACGCAACAGCGCTTCGCACTCGCCTTCTGCATCGCTAAACCGGCGAAACAACAACGCTGTGTCGGCCTTCTCGAAATTATAGGCCGAGAACTCCCGCTCCGCCTGGAGAAACACATCCCCATAGCGCACCCCCTCATCGTTGAACGCCAGATCGTAAACGCTCTCGACCCCCTGAACATACATAGCAAGGCGCTCAAGCCCGTAGGTTAGCTCGCCTGAGACCGGCCGGCAGTCGAACCCGCCGACCTGCTGGAAGTACGTAAACTGACTGACCTCCATGCCGTCGAGCCAGACTTCCCAGCCAAGGCCCCAAGCCCCAAGGGTCGGGTTTTCCCAATCGTCCTCGACAAAGCGGACGTCATGGGCGGCAAGGTCGATGCCGATTGCCTCAAGGCTCGCCAGATAAAGCGCCTGAATGTCAATCGGCGATGGCTTGAGGATGACCTGATACTGATAATAATGCTGCAGACGATTAGGGTTCTCCCCGTACCGACCGTCTGTCGGTCGGCGCGAGGGCTGCACATAGGCCGCCTTCCAAGGTTCGGGCCCGAGTGCCCTGAGCGTCGTTGCCGGGTGCGAGGTGCCGGCCCCCATCTCCATGTCATAGGGCTGCAAGAGCAGGCATCCCTTGGAAGACCAATAGGTCTGGAGGGCAAGGATCAGGCCTTGAAACGATAGGGTGTGTGCCGCGGCCATGGTTTTTGAACGCTGAGACGGGGCTGCGCGCCGACCGGGCGTGATTGCCGCGCCGGACCGCAAGGGATGCCGCGATCGGACGGAAGGGAAGACTCACCGAGCGCTCTTATAAGCCTATCGCGCGGGTTTTCGGCCGGTCAAGCGTGAGGCCCTCCGACCTTTGGGGCACGCTTCGCCGCGGCGTGCGGCCGCTGCGCCAAGATGCGGTTGGGCTAAGGCCTGTCCCGCCGCTTTACCGCCGCCTCGGTTGCGTTGCGGGCCGCGTCTTCAACCTTTTTGCGTCGCCGTTCGCCCGCGCCGGTTATCCGTGACACCGCCAACACGGCGGCTGCAGCGACCATGAGGGCAATTGCCAGACCGCTCACGCCGGCCCCCGCTCGCTCACGGTGTGACGATTAAAGCCCAAAACGGCCCCACAACGTGCGCTGTTCAATCGCGCCGAGCGCCTCCTCGGCCCAGCCCTCCGTATGCGGCCAAAATGAAGCCGGCACCGAGCCATCGCTAGAGATCCGGCTGCCAAACAACGACAGGCTTTTCGGCGGGGCCACAACCCGAAGCTTGACCGTATCCCCGTAGCGCCGGCGCATCACCGACCGCACATCGTCAATCCCGTCAGCAAGACCGAGCTTAACCGCCTCACTGCCCGTCCAAAACGCGCCGGTAAACAACTCCTCCTCGGGCGCCTTCAATTTGCCGGCCCGGCGCTCGCGCACGAGCGACTTGAAATGGTCGTGGATTTCGCCCTGCAGAGCCCGCAGGCGGTCAATGTCTTCGGGCACTTCATCTTTAAACGGATCGAGCATCGACTTGGACTCGCCCGCCGTGTGCACCCGCCGCTCGACACCGATTTTCTCAATGAGGCCTTTAAACCCGAAGCCCGCTGAAATCACCCCGATCGAGCCCAGCACCGAGCTTTGATCGCAAAAAATCTCATCGCCGGCGCAGGCCAGCATGTACCCGCCGGAGGCCGCCACGTCTTCTGCGAAGACCACAACCGGAATGTTCTTCTCATCGGCCAGCTGGCGCACGCGCTGGGTGATGAGGTGGGATTGCACCGGCGATCCCCCGGGCGAATTGACGATCAGAGCGACCGCCTTTTGGTCCTTGGGCGCAAAGGC
>JBCDJA010000369.1:0-3076 GCA_038748465.1 Pseudomonadota bacterium | reverse complement strand
CACCCTAATCGGCAGCAATGGCGCCGGCAAAACCACACTCCTGATGACGATTTGCGGCGCTGTGAGGGCCCGCGGGGGGCGAGTGGTGTTTGACGGGCAGGACATCACCAAATTGCCGATCCCCAGGCGGATGATCTGATGGGTCGGCAATTTGGTGATGTCCTGCCCGTCAAACACCACCCGCCCCCCGCGGGCCCTCACGGCGCCGCAAATGGTCATCAGGAGTGTGGTTTTGCCGGCGCCATTGCTGCCGATTAGGGTGACGATCTCTCCGCGCCCGACCGTGAGGTCGATGCCATAAAGGGCCTGGATGTTGCCATAGAAGGTCTCCACCCCCTCAACGCTGAGGATAGGCTCGCTCATGGCGTGTCCCCGGCAGGGTCCTCGGGCGACAAATCGGCCTCGATGATCTCCGGCAATGCCTCGTCTTCGTCTTCCCCAAGATAGGCACGAATGACAGCCGGATCGTTTTTCACCCGATCGGGATCGCCGTCGGAAATTTTGCGACCATAATCGAGGACGATCACGTGGTCGGAAATCTCCATCACGACGCTCATATCGTGTTCGATAAGCAGCATACCAATCGCATGGCTCGCCCGAATATCGAGCAGCAGCGTATTAAGCTCGGCCGACTCGCGCGGGTTAAGCCCTGCCGCAGGCTCATCAAGACAGAGCAAAACCGGCTCGGTGCACATGGCGCGCGCAATCTCAAGCCGTCGTTGCTCCCCATAGGGAAGGTCGCCCGCATTGTCGTCGGCCCGCTCGGTGAGGCCCACCTTATCAAGCCAATGCCGCGCCAGCTCAAGTGCTTGGCGCTCGGCCTCCTTGTAGGAGTTCAGCCCAATCAGACCACCGATGATCTGCCGTGACGCGTGCATCAGTTTCACGTGTTGGGCAACCATGAGGTTCTCAAGCACCGACATGGCCGGAAACAGCCGGATATTTTGGAAGGTTCGGGCAACCCCCGCATCCCGGGCGATCAGAAAATCGTCCATCCGCTCAAGCAGAAACTGCCGGCCGGCCCGATCGAGTGCGATGCGCCCCACCGCCGGCTTGTAAAACCCTGTCAGGCAGTTGAACACGGTCGTCTTGCCAGCGCCGTTCGGCCCGATGATCGCCGTGATGTCACCCTTGTGCGCGGTGAAAGACAAATCGTCGATGGCCGTCAACGCGCCAAACCGCATGGTCAGATGGTCGACGGTCAAGAGGGTCGGGGCCGCCGCTGATGCGCCCGCCCCCGCGGCTGTGGCATCAAGGCTCACGGACCGGCCCTCGCCTTTTCATCCTCGGGCAGAGAGACCGTCGGTTTGCGGTTCGACAAAAGCCCACGCGGCTTCCACACCATGATCGCCACCATGGCCGCCCCAAAGGCCACCATGCGGAATTGCTCAAGATCCCGGAAAAATTCCGTCGCGCCGATCAGCAACACGGCTGCAATCACCACGCCGGTTTGGCTGCCCATGCCGCCCAGGACGACAATCGCCAAAATCACTGCCGATTCGATAAAGGTGAAGCTCTCTGGGCTGATAAACCCTTGCCTTGTCGCAAAAAATGCCCCGGCAAAACCGCCGAACATCGCACCAATGGCAAATGCGGTGAGTTTGGTATTGGTTGGATTGATGCCGAGCGAGCGGCAGGCGATTTCGTCCTCGCGGAGGGCCTCCCACGCGCGCCCGGAGGGTAACTTTCGAATGCGCAGGGTAAAGAGGTTGGTGAGCAACGCCAAAATGAGAATGAGATAATAGAGAAAAATAATCCGGTGCATGGGCGAATATTCAAGCCCAAAAAAGGTATGGAAGGCCTGCTCGCCCTCGCCTGGGCGACGGGTAAATTCAAGGCCGAAAAAACTAGGCCGCGCAATGCCGGATATCCCGTCCGGCCCGCCGGTAAACTCATACCAATTTAAAAGCACAACACGGATAATTTCCCCAAAGCCGAGGGTCACAATGGCCAGGTAATCCCCCCGAAGCCGCAAGACCGGAAAGCCAAGCAGCACCCCAAAGAGCATGGCAAACAGCCCGGCCAGAGGCAGGCACACCCAGAAGGACCAGCCAAAATATTGCGCAATAAGGGCGTAGGAATAGGCCCCGACCGCATAAAACGCGACATAGCCAAGGTCCAAAAGGCCCGCAAGGCCAACGACAATATTAAGTCCCCACCCAAGCATAATGTACATCAGAACAAGGATGGAGATGTCGAGGATATAGCGATCCGTAAACGGCATAAAAGGCCATATTAATGCCCCGACGAGAACAATCGGGGCGGCGTAGCGAACAAGCGTGTCGAGATAGACTGCCCCGCGCGACCCTGCAGCCGGGCGGATGAACTGCCCGCTTAGCGCCGTGGCTGTGCCCCGGCTCGCCCACACCAAATTGAGGACGAACCGGCCGGCAAGTGCCACAAGGACAGCGATCAGCACACCCCGCCAATTCGGGTCGAGCGTCAGCCCGTTCGGCCCGGGAGCCGTCCGCAAGCCAATGATCGGCAACGCAAGCACCAAAATGACAAAGCCGGTAAGCGCCGTGTCTTTCAGGATTGCAGGAAAATCAAAGCGTGTTTGGCCGATCCCGGTGGCCCGTGCGTCAGCCACCATGCCTTAAACCTTTTCGACTTCAGGTTGGCCCAAAAGGCCTGTAGGCCTGAAAATCAGCACCAAGACAAGGATCGAAAAGGCCGCAACATCCTTGTATTCGATGGTGAAATAAGCCGACCAGAAAGTCTCGATCAAGCCGATGAGGAGGCCGCCCAACATGGCACCGGTAAGTGAGCCGATGCCGCCCAAAACCGCCGCCGTGAAGGCCTTGATGCCGGCAAGAAAGCCAATGAAAAAGTCGATCACGCCATAATAAAGGAGGAACAACAGTCCCGCGACCGATGCCAGTGCCGCCCCCATCACAAAGGTGAGTGAGATCGTCCGGTCGACATCGATACCAACCAGCGCAGCCATGGTGCGGTCTTGCTCACAGGCGCGCTGTTGACGGCCAAGCGCGGTCTTCGCGATCAGCGTGGAAAACGCCAGCATCAAGGCAAGGGTTAGGACCACAATGATAATCTGCAGATAGCTGACCGTGACCGT
>JBCDJA010000368.1:0-3081 GCA_038748465.1 Pseudomonadota bacterium | reverse complement strand
GCCTTGTGACGGCCGGAGCGCTGTTCCTCAAACGGATTTCCGATCAGGAGGCAACGCTGATCCCGGTCGATTCCGAGCACAGTGCGATCTTCCAGGTGTTTGATTTCGACCGGCCGGAGACCGTTGAGGCGTTGATCCTCACGGCATCGGGCGGCCCGTTCCGAAGCCTCTCCCGAGAAGCGATGGCAGGGGTGACAGCGAAAGACGCCTTACAGCACCCGACATGGTCCATGGGCGCCAAAATTTCGATCGATTCCGCGACAATGATGAACAAGGGCCTCGAGATGATCGAGGCGTTTCATTTGTTTCCGGTCACCGCCAACCAAATTGACGTCGTGGTGCACCCCCAATCGATCGTTCACTCTTTCGTGCGATACGTGGATGGGTCGGTGCTGGCACAGCTTGGCAGCCCCGATATGCGAACGCCGATCGCGTTGGCGATGAGCTGGCCCGACAGGATGCCGACCCCCGCCGCCCCCCTCGACTTCTCAGAGGCTATGAAGCTCACATTCGAACCGCCTGATATGAAACGATTTCCTGCGCTTCGGCTTGCCCAGGATGCGTTGGCGTTAGGCGGCCATGCACCCGCCATTTTGAACGCGGCCAACGAGGTCGCCGTCGCCGCCTTCCTCGACGGGCGGATCGGTTTCCTCGACATTTGCGCGGCGGCAGAAGATATCCTTGAGGAGGTCAGTGGAGCGGGTTGGACCGAGGCGGACCCCCACGACCTAGAAACGATCTTCGCTGTGGACTGTGAGGCGCGGCGACGGGCTGAAAACTGGGTGGTGACCCACGCGGTGTGAGGACGAGGCAAGCGGTGATACCGCATTAGGCGGTGCGTAAAGACGCGAACCGCGGTGTGTAAAAAAGAGTGGATGGACAGGCCTAGGGATGGATTTCCTCCAAACGATTGTGAGCTTTTCTTTGGGGACTCTCGTTCCCTTCCTTTTCGTTTTGACCGTTGTCGTGTTTTTCCACGAACTCGGGCATTTTCAGGTGGCGCGCTGGTGCGGCGTCAAAGTGGACGCGTTCTCCGTTGGGTTTGGGCCAGAGATTTTCGGCTGGACCGATCGTCAAGACACCCGCTGGAAAGTGTGTTGGGTCCCCTTGGGCGGCTATGTGAAATTTCACGGCGATGCGGGCGCGGCCAGCATGCCCGACACCGAAAAACTGGAGCGCATGGCCGCCGACGGCGCGATGCGCGAGGTGTTCCACTTCAAGCCGCTCTGGCAACGCGCCGCGGTGGTGGCCGCCGGGCCGATCGCCAACTTTATTTTGGCCATCTTGATCTTTGCAGCGATCTTCATGACCGCCGGGCAACGCACCACCCCCGCGCAGGTCGATGAGATTGTACCCGGCAGCGCTGCCGAGGCCGCGGGCCTGAGAGCAGGCGATATTGTGCGCGAGATCAATGGCCGAAAAATGCGCAATTTCTCGGATTTGCAGCGTCTTGTGAGCACAAGCGCTGAGGTACCGCTCCGCATGGTGGTCGACCGGTCGGGCACGATCCTGGAGGTGACGGCGGTTCCCGCCCGGGAGGAGATCACCGACGCGAACGGGACCACCCACAAAATCGGCGTTCTAGGCGTCAAACGCCAGACGGAGGAGGCGGACTGGACCCATGAGCGGTATTCCGCGCCGGTGGCCCTCTGGAAGGGGGTGGAGGAAACCGGCTTCGTCATTGAGCGGACCCTCAATTACGTCGGCCGGCTTATTGTCGGTCAGGAAAGCGCAGACCAGTTGGGCGGCCCGATCAAGATTGCCCAAGTGTCGGGCCAGGCCGCCGACATCAGCTTTCTCGCGCTGATCAATCTTGCTGCCGTCCTGTCGGTTTCCATCGGGCTTATCAATCTCTTTCCCATTCCCCTGCTCGATGGGGGGCACCTTGCCTATTACAGCTATGAGGCCGTCGCCGGCCGGCCCATGAGCGAAAAGGCCCAAGAAATCGGGTTCCGAATTGGATTTGCGTTCGTCGTCATGCTCATGCTCTTTGCGACATGGAACGACATCACTTAAGGTCCCGAAATCTGGACTGACGAAGTCAGAATCTTCGTCTATAAGGGCGCGGACACAGTGGGGGCTGTGGTGTCCAACGTCCACGACCGTTTCGGGGAATTAGGGGATGCGCGTCGAACAGCGTCAAACCGCTCTTGGGTTCGGCTTTTGCCGAGGCTTCATCTGTTTTGTCATTTTGTGCTTGGTGCCGCTGCTTGAGACGGCCCAGGCCCAAACCGGGTCTTCCGCTATCATTGTGCGGAGCATCCAGGTTGACGGTAACCAAAGGGTCGAGCGCGAAACCGTTCTCTCCTATATGGCAATCCGTCCCGGCGATCCGTATCAGGAAAGCCAGGTCGACCAATCCTTGAAGACCCTCTTTGCCACAGGCTTGTTCTCGGACGTACGGATCCAGTTGTCCGGTGTCGATCTCGTGGTGACGGTCTCTGAAAACCCGATCATCAACCGGGTCATCTTTGAGGGCAATCAGCGCCTTAACGACGACCGGCTGCGTGAGGAGGTCGAGGTTCGCCCGCGGGCGGTGTTTACCCGGGCCAAGGTCCAAGCCGATGTGCAACGGGTCATTGAGGTCTACCGCCGCTCGGGCCGCTTTGCCGCGACGGTCGATCCGAAGGTCGTGCGACTTGAGCAAAACCGCGTCGATCTGGTGTTTGAGATTACCGAGGGGCCCATCACCAATATCGGCCGCATCAGCTTTGTCGGAAACGAGCGGTATTCCGATGCCAAGCTTCGGCGCACGATCTCGACGCGCCAATCGCGCTGGTATGCGTTTTTGCGCTCATCGGACATTTACGACCCGGACCGGGTTGCCTTCGATCAGGAATTGCTGCGCCAGTTCTATCTTTCGCGCGGCTATGCCGATTTTAAGGTCGTCTCAGCGGCTGCGGAATTATCGCCGGATAACTCGACCTTCTTGATCACCTTCACGGTCGATGAGGGTGAGCGATACACCTTTGGCGCGCCGTCCGTTGAGACAACCTTGACGGATGTCAAGCCTGAGGTGCTGGAAGCGGCGATCCCGATCAAGGAAGGGGAGATCTACAACGCTGAGGAAGTCGATTCCTC
>JBCDJA010000367.1:0-3141 GCA_038748465.1 Pseudomonadota bacterium | reverse complement strand
TTTTCGTCTTTTTCGTCCCGCCAGCGTCGTGCGAGGTCCGCTTCGTGCTCACGTTCGAGTAAAGGGGCCTGCATGGCCGTTTTGATGAAACGGCGGTTGGCTTTTTGAGTTTCCGGGGTGTCGATGAATGTCATGGTCGCCTCGTGTCGGTTTGCAACTCTTACGGGGCGGAAAACCAAGTAGATCAGTCGGGCACTACGGGGCGCGCGCGCCCTGAGTGTGCTTCGCGAGGGCGAAAACCAGCGGTTCCTCAACGGGTTAAAAAAAGAAAACCCCCCGCTGCGTCGCAGCGAAGGGTTTGTAATACCCGTCACACGTGGGTCGGGTCCAGTCAGGCAGCTGCCGGTTGAAGGGCGGTTTCAAGGCGCTTCATGGCTGCTGGCTCATCGATGTCCTCGACGGCTGCAAGCTCGCGGGCCATCCGATCGATTGCAGCTTCGTAGAGCTGGCGTTCGCTGTAGGACTGCTCAGGCTGGCCGCCGGCGCGGTGCAGGTCGCGCACGACCTCTGCGATGGCGACTAGATCGCCGGAATTGATCTTTGCCTCGTATTCTTGGGCCCGGCGGCTCCACATGGCGCGCTTCACGCGGGCCCGGCCTTTCAAGGTCGTAAGCGCGGTCTGAACGATGTCCGGTTCGGAAAGGTGGCGCATGCCCACATTTCGTGCTTTTGCAGTCGGCACGCGCAGGGTCATTTTATCTTTTTCGAACTGGATGACGAAAAGCTCGATCTGGGTCCCGGCAATTTCTTGCTCTTCCACGCCCACGATCTGGCCAACGCCGTGCGCCGGATACACTACAAAATCGTTCGTCTGAAAATCGTCGTTCTGTGCCGTGCGTTTTTTCTTGCTCATCGCTACTCTTTCATCTCGGCGCGCTCTGCCGGCCGCGGGGTCAAAGGGCCATCGTGGGTCGGGCGAAGCGACCAGGCCATCATCAGCAGAGGTGTAGGCGCCCTGACGTACCGTGTTTCGTAATCCTGTTGGTCGCGGTGCGTCATCGGTAATTGAACGGTTCCGGGTGGCGTCAGTTTGAGCCTTGACCCGGTGGTGCTGACCGATAGAGACCGCGTCCCCGCGATACGGCGGACAACGACCTGGGGCTCGAATCTCCCCAAGCCTTTGGAAGGTATCACCAAATTCGCAATTTTTGAAGTCTTTTGTCGGTTAGCGCGCTGACGGACCGAGGGTCGCCAAGGGGTTGCACAAAGGCCGCCCAAGGGCAGCCCAAGGGCCGCTACGTCAACCAATCAATCGCCTTCGCCGGGTTTCTCGCTGAAATACTTCTCAAATTTGCCCTCAACCCCATCAAATTCCTCGCGGTCTGCTGGCGGTTCCCCCTTGACCGTGATGTTGGGCCACTTCTCAGCGAATTCTTTGTTCACCTCCAGCCATTTCTCTAGGCCTGGTTCGGTGTCGGGCTTGATTGCTTCGGCGGGACATTCAGGCTCGCAAACGCCGCAGTCGATGCACTCGTCCGGGTGGATGACGAGCATGTTCTCGCCCTCGTAGAAGCAATCCACAGGGCAGACCTCGACACAGTCCATGTATTTGCAGCGAATGCATTTGTCATCGACGATGTAGGTCATCGAATGTCTCCGAAACCACCCCACCGTGGGTGGACAGTGCCCATAGCCTGCCGGACGAGCCCGTTTCAATCTTCGCGTTTGTTCTATCGGCCGCTTTTGTGATCGTTTATCGCTTCAAAGGCTGGGTTGAAAAGAGGTCATCGTCGCCGCGCCCCGGCCCGCTTGCGCGCCGCGCCGCTTTCTTTGTCGGGGACGTGAAGCAGCCCGCAAACCCGCCGCACCAGCGAGGCCTCGTAATCGTGCACGACCCCGTCTGAGAGGGCGACCTCCCAGAGGGCTTCGACAATCTGGATCCGGTCCTCAAACGCCATGTCGCGCTTTAACGGCTCGGTGAATTTAAAAAAGTCGGCGGAGGCGGCCTGCGCCTCGCCGGCCTCGACCATCAACTCCGTCGCCTCGGCCTCCGATAAGTCGAACAGGCGTTGTAATAGGCCCATCACGAGGTCCTTTTCGGATCCGTCGAGGCGGCCATCCACCGATCCCATTTCGAGCAGCAACGCGCCGGCAGCGAGCCGCATCGGGTCTTGTCCGGTTGGCTCTGGCGTCGCCGACTTGCCATTGAACTGATCGGTGATGGTTCTCAGGAGATCAAGCATAGCGTCCATATGGCATTGCGTGGCGGCTTTCAAAGGCCTGAGAGGCGGTCATAGGTGCGCCGCTGCTTTTTTGTGGGTCGCCCGGTGCCTTTGACCGGCTGGGGACTTGCGTCCACCGATTGGGTGTCTCGGGTTTTTGGAGCCGGTTCGGCGATAATGTCGTAGAGGGTTTGGGCCTCGGCGGCCGGACCGCGCCGCGTTCCCGGCGCGCGAACCTGCACGACAAACACGCCGCCGCGAAGCGGAAAGGTGAGGATATCCCCGGGGCGCAGTGCGTGGCTTGGTTTTTCAACGCGGGTGCGTTGCCCGCCTCTTTCAAGGCGCACCCGCCCGTCGCCGACGAATTTCCCGGCCAGGGACCGGGTTTTGAAAAACCGGGCATACCAAAGCCATTTATCGACCCGTTGCGCGCCTGCCTCCGGAGCGCCCGACCCAGACGGACTGGCTCCAGGGGGGGACTGGGTGCCCTGATCGGACGTGTCGGGCCGGTCTTGGCTCACTCGCCGGTCTTCAAGGCTTTAAGGACGGCAAAGGGCGAGTCCGGATCGGGTTGCTTCTCCGCCCGTGGCGTGCGGTGAGGGCGCGCCCCGCCGCCGCTTTTGCCGGCGTGCGAGCGGGAGCCATTCGCCCGGCCTTTGCTCGCCGGTTTGCCTGGTTTGTCGGACGCGCCACGCGCCTTTGAGTGCTTGCCGGCCGGGGGCGCTTCAGACCCGTCGGTTTGCTTGGAAGGCGCTGAGCGGTTGCGGCGCGGATTGCGCCGATTTTGCCCCTGGCGTTGGCCCCCGCGCGGGGCCATGCGCCAATAGGTGAGGGTTGTCGGTTCCGCCGCAGTCCCCGTCTCGGGGCTTTCCACGGCCGTCTCGGAAGGCTCTGAGGCAGGATTTTCGGCTGGTATTTCAAGGGTGTGCGAGCGAAACCCGAGCGAGCGCAGGATGTCTTCAAAATCCTCGCCCCCGCA
>JBCDJA010000366.1:0-3151 GCA_038748465.1 Pseudomonadota bacterium | reverse complement strand
GGACGGGGCAATCGCCGCGCGCCTTCCGGTCCGCATCAGCCGGCATGGCCCTAGTGTGAGCCCCCTAACTCTTTCTTAGGGGCGGCCGGCATGATCCCTAACGATCCGCGTCGGCATCTGATGCATGGTCTCAGTAATGCGACCGGCATCCTCCGTTAAGTCACCTTACGGAACATCGGGCGATCCCTTTGCAAGGCGCGCCCAGGGCAAAATATAGGCCTGCGCTTCATGCTCCCCGCGCAGCGGCCGGATTGCGAAGGCGCGTGCCAAATGCTCTTCGCTCAGCACCGCATCCCTTGGCCCTTGCGCCAACACTTGCCCTTGTCCCATCAGCACGAGCTGGTCGCAAAACCTCGCGGCAAGGGCAAGATCATGCAGGA
Source organism: Pseudomonadota bacterium (assembly GCA_038748465.1). Lineage (GTDB taxonomy): Bacteria > Pseudomonadota > Alphaproteobacteria > M2410 > M2410 > JBCDJA01. Next base: position 2,771 of record JBCDJA010000366.1, on the reverse strand, counting down.
CACAGACCACCAGGCGGCCCTCCTCGGCAAGGCTATTGAGCAGTTCCATGATGTGAAGTTGATGATAGGGGTCAAGCGATGTCACCGGCTCGTCGACAAGAAGCACCTCAGTCGCGCTTGCAAGCGCCCGGGCCAGCATCACGCGCGCCCGCTCCCCGCCCGACAAGGTATCGACCGTCCGCCGTCGGAGCTCAGTAATCTCGGTTCGCGCCATCACGCGGTCGATCATGGCCTGATCGTCGGGCCCAGCCGATTGCAACGGACCAAGATGGGGCAATCGGCCGAGGGCGACCAGGCGCTCAACCTCAAGGGGCCAGTGCATGACGTGGCCTTGGGGCAGATAGCTGATCTGGCGTGCAAGGTCCTTTGGCCGATAGCTAGAAAGGGCGCGATCGTTTAGGCGGACCTCGCCGCTGACCGGGCTCAAGAGGTTGCAAAGCGCCCGGACGAGGGTCGACTTGCCAGCGCCGTTGGGGCCGATCAGCCCGATCAACCGGCCAGCGTCAAAGCGCGCCGACACATCATTGAGGATCCGCGTTTTGTCGATGTCGACACTCAGACTGCGGACCGTAAGCCGGGTCATAGCGTCCGCCTCCGCATGGTCCAAATCAGGTAGAAAAAGAACGGCGCCCCGACAAGGGAGGTGAGCACACCGAGATGGATCTCAACCCCGAACCGCAAGAGGCGTGCCGCGATGTCCGCGGCCAGAACAAGCGCCGACCCGGCCAGCATGCTTGGAAGCAGCAACCGGCTTGCTACATGCCCGACAAGCGGACGCATTAGGTGGGGCACAACCAAGCCCACAAAACTCACCCCGCCGGACACGGCCACTGCGCCGCCCACCGCAAGGCTGGTTCCGGCAATCGCAAGGGTGCGCAAACGCTGCAGGTCAAACCCAAGGCTTTGGGCCGCATCCTCACCAAGGGTTAGGGCATCGAGGGCACGGCCGGCACCCAGCAGCAACACGCAGCCAAAAAGGACGAATGGCGCCGCCAGCGCAACATCGTTGAAAGACCGGTCCTTCACCGAACCGAGCAGCCAAAACACCATCTCATTGATCGCATAAGGATTGGGCGAAAAATTCATCGCAAGCGAGGTCAGCGAGATTGCCAGGCCATTCAGCGCAACGCCGCAAAGAATGATGGTCAGTGTACTTGCATTTCGCGCCGACAGCACATAAAGAACAATGGTTGCAAGCCCAGCGCCCGCCATCGCGGCGAGGGGCAGAGCAAATAAGAAGGATGTCGAGAGGCCGTAATAAATAGCCAGAACGGCACCAAGACTTGCGCTCGATGAGATCCCGAGGATCCCAGGCTCTGCCAGAGGATTGCGCAAGAGCCCTTGCAACACAGCCCCGGATAATCCGAGCCCTGCCCCAATCAAGAGGGCAAGTAATAAACGAGGCAGGCGGAGTTCTTGAACGATCGTCACGGTGGTCTCCGGCCCATAGCCGAACAGACCGCGAAAAATCTCACCGAGCGGAAGATCAATATAGCCGATGGTAAGCGACAAGAAGCCGAGAAGGAGATTGAGACCAAAAAGCCCCGCGACTAACGCAACCCAGGCCCTGCGGGAAAATATTCCAAGTGGCGCGACATTGTCGGTCGCGTTGACCGGATCGGATGTTGGGGTGCGTGCCCTCGCCTCGCCGAATGCCTCGGTCATCGCCCGGCCCCGTTTTTTCCAACGCCGCGTTGGTTGGGGTCGGCTTGGCCTTGACCGTTTTGCTCGGCGCGAAACCTCTCAACGCGCGCTCGGGCCATCAGTTCAGTGGCTTCAGCGAGCATGGGCGCAGAGCACGGCCACAGTTTGGCCGGGACGGCAATCACATGGGCATCGCGAGAAAACTGCTGGTAAAGGGCATGGCTGCCAAACCGGCGCGCCAGACTGTCATGGGACGTATCAAAGAAGCTTGTAACGATCGCATCTGGCGGGTCGAGCACCAACTGTTCAAGCGGAACGCGCCCCCATCCCGTCATGCCATAGCGGCGCGCCACATTGACAAACCCGGCCCGCGCCATGGCGGTATCGACATAGGTGCCAACACCGGCGCCTCCCCCATCGGGCCTGAAATACACCGCAAGCGGTGCAAACGGCACCTCCGCATTCAGGCGGTCCACCCGTGCCAAGCGCGACCGCATGTCAGCGATGACCGCCTCGCCCCGCTCGTCTTGTCCTAAGGCGTGGGCAACCTCGACGACGGTGGCTTCGATGGTTGCAAAATCGTCCACCAACGGAAGTTCGACAAACGCAATATCGAACCGGGCAAGCACGCGGCGAAGCTCTGTCGAGCCCCATTCATCGACGACGACCACGTCGATCTTAGATGCAATGAATTCCTCCGCCGCACCGTGATTGATTGGGATGCCGACGGCACGGTCCGCATAGGCGGACAGCGGCCCCTGCGACTGCCAGGTGAGCGAGACAATCTGCCGGCGATCGGCAAGGGCGAGAATATATTGATCGGCGCATAGGCTGGCCGATGCGACACGCCGTAGGGCGGTATCGTTCTCAGCAAAAGCTGCCTTGCTGGTCAGGAACAACAGCATGCAGAGGACTGTCCCAATCAAGGCAAGCCTTATCCCCCGATCAGCCATGGTGAGACCCTTTACTCATTGGGCGAAGCGGATCGGGCGCAACCAGATCGCGCCCGTCGATTGTGGGGCGCGGACGCGCGCCAAGGAATTCTCAGGGCTGCGGGTTTGGTCATGCTGTCTCTCGCCTCTGCAGGTCCCCAAACGCACGAACGAAGGGCGCAATCGGGTGAGCGT
>JBCDJA010000365.1:0-3159 GCA_038748465.1 Pseudomonadota bacterium | reverse complement strand
CTGACTTGGCGGCGTCGCTGGCGGTTTGAGCGATGTTCGGTGCGCTGTCTGGGGGCGTTCGCCACACATAAAGACCGGCTGGGACAGCCACCACAAGCACTAGGGCCGTTGCCGCCAACCACCGGTGCTGGCCCCACAGGGACGCCTTTCCCTCCTTGAGCAGCTCAAACGGATCGAGGCGTCCCTGTGGGGCCAGCACCGGTGGTTGGCGGCAACGGCCCTAGTGCTTGTGGTGGCTGTCCCAGCCGGTCTTTATGTGTGGCGTACGCCGCCGGACACCGCGCCAAACGTCGCTCAAACCGCCAGCGACGCCGCCAAGTCAGAGGCGTCCCTCGAGGAGGAAGGCGCGCGCGTTGGCATGGAAGCGGAAGACGCCTTTGCCGATGCCGGCCCGAGCCTGGAAGGATTGATTGCCGAGCCCGAACCGGCAGCAGACTCAGCTCCACTTAACGACAACGTGGTGGAAGAACAAGTCACAGCAAGCCTAGAAATGCAGCAGGCGGAGGATCGGGCGGAAGCCATCGCGCCCGAGATCGCACCTGAGAGTGTTGTGACGAGCCCGCCGCCCTTGCCCAAAGCCGCACCCAAGCCACAAATGACCCGGCCGGCGGACCAAACGCCCGCGCCTATGGCGGCGCCGCCTGAGCCCGAACCCAATGTCCAATCCCTGGTTGAATCTGACCAACCCCGCATCGCCACCGAGGACGAGGCCGCCGAGGCTATGAACGACAGCGGCGCGGACGCTGGCGGCCTTGCCGGGGGGCTTACCGCGCCCGCACCCCCGGTTATCGCCGAGGCAAGCGAGGCCGCGGCCGATCCCGCGAATGAGGCAACGGGCCTGCAACCCAAAATACTCGATACAGACGGATTATTGAGCGCCTTGAGCCTTTCGTTGTCGGATGATCTCATCGGATCGAGCAATGGTCTGCGCGAGGCGGTTGTGTTTCCCGAAGCCCCGGACACGGTCTTTATCCTGATCGGTTCTGAGGCCGAGGCGCCGGCAGGCACGGCGACGCCCCAATGGCGCGGGCAAGACCTTCGGGCCCTTGCGCCAATCGAGCCCCTTGCCGGCAATGAGAGCGACCAAGATCGGGCGGCACGGGCGCCCTTCCGGATCTTCACGCCTTTAGGCACCCCGGAGGACGGCCCGGACGACGGCAAGACCCGCGCCACGGCACTCACTCCGTTTGACACTCTGGCGCCGGATCTGAGGTTTGCAGCATCCGCCGGGCTGTTCCTTGCCCGGCGTGCCGAAGACCCTGCCGCGGCGGGGATCAGTTACGAGGCCCTCTACGCCCATGCGCTGCAAGCCACGGCGGATGCGCCGCCGGTCGGGCAAGAGGCCATAGAGCGGCTCAATATCCTGAAGGAAATGAGCCGTTGGGCAAGGCCCGACGCGGAATAAAGAAAAACCCCGACATGGCGTCTGGCCAGTCGGGGCTTTCGCGTTGGTCCGTTGCCGTGACCTCAGACCGTCAGTTGACGGTGCCCTTGCCATCAAGGCTGCGCGCCAGCCGAACGAGCTGCAAGAAACCTTGGCGATGGCCAAACGCGTCTTCCCCCCGCGCCCCTTGGGCAAGGGTCAGCATCTCGTCATAGCCATAGTCGCCGAGATAGTCCGAGCCCCGCAGTTTTTGCCCGAAGGCCGCAACGGCCGCAGCAAACCGCATCTCCTGAGGCAGCTCTTCGGCGCTAACGACATCCCGCTCGTTAATGGGACGGGTGATCAGCTTGCTCGTCTCGCCGTCCGGCTGTTTGTAGCGCAACTTCACAAACGCCAGTTCCGATGATCCGTCTGCACTCGATCCGTCTGGAGCATCGGCCGTGGTTTCGCCATAGCGCAAGGGATCGGTGAGGCGAGCGTCACTGCCCACCGGCGTGATCTCGTAAAGGGCAGTCACCCGATGGCCAGAGCCGATCTCCCCCGCATCGACGGCATCATTGTTGAAATCCTCGCGGTTGAGCGCCCGCGTCTCGTACCCGATCAAGCGGTACTCGGCCACACGGGCCGGGTTGAACTCCACTTGCACCTTGACGTCCTTGGCGATGGGAAACAGCGTGCCACTCGCTTCCTCAACCAGCACCTTTTGTGCTTCCTGCAGGGTATCGATGTAGGCGGCGGACCCGTTGCCGTTCTGCGCGAGCCTTTGCATCAACGCATCGTTGTAATTGCCCATGCCAAATCCAAGGACGGACAAGAAGATACCGCTCTCGCGCTTGTCTTCGATGAGGCGCGTGAGGGCAGAATGATCCGTCATGCCCACATTAAAGTCCCCGTCGGTCGCAAGCAGCACCCGGTTCACACCGCCCTCAACAAAGTTGTCTTCCGCCAACGCATAGGCGCCTTCGATGCCGGCTGCCCCCGCCGTAGACCCGCCGGCCGTCAACCGATCCAGCGCCCGCAAAATGGTCCGCTTGTCGCTCACTTTGGTCGGTTCTAAGGCCGTGCCTGCGGTGCCGGCATAGGTGACAATCGATACTGTGTCCTCCGGTGACAGACGGTTCACCATCATCTTAAACGCGGATTTGAGCAGCGGGAGTTTGTTGGTGTTCTGCATTGACCCTGACACGTCGATCAGAAACACCAAATTCGCTTGGGGCTTCGTTTCCGGCGCCACATCAAAGCCCCGCAAGCCCACATGAAGGATCTGGGTGCCGGCGTTCCAGGGCGTTTCATAGACCGCCGTCGACACACTAAAGGGCTCACTCGCCCCCTCCGGCATCGCGTAATCGTAGTCGAAATAATTGATCATCTCCTCGACCCGCACTTGGTCCGGGTGAGGCATGATCCCGCGGTTCAACATCGTCCGCACAAACGCATAAGAGGCGGTGTCAACATCGACAGAAAAGGTGGAGACCGGCTCTTCGGCCGTGATTTTTAAGGGATTGGTTTTAAAGGTGTCGAAGCGATCGCGGTTCGGCTCCGTTGGCCGAACATAATCGGGAGAGGGGGCCATAAGGCCCGCAAGCCCCTCATGATAGCCCGTCACCGCCGATTTAGGTGCCGCTTGCGCGTAGGCCTCGGCCTCCTCAACCACTTGGTCAACCTCGGTTCGCGCTGCGTCGGCGGCCTCATTGACCGGGCTGCCGGGGATGACCGGCGCCTCGGTAAGGTGCTCTTGGGAGGGCTCTGGCGCTGGCTCAACAAGGTGCGGCAGG
>JBCDJA010000364.1:0-3165 GCA_038748465.1 Pseudomonadota bacterium | reverse complement strand
GGAAAGAGTTTTCCCGACACAGCCCGGGCGTTTCAGGGAATTTTTCCCCATTCACCCGATTGCGTGATCTATCCCGAGACGGAAGACCAAATCGAAGCTGTCTTCGATTGGGCCGTCGGGGTGCGGGTTGCGGTCATCCCCTTCGGGGGCGGAACATCGGTCTGTGGCGGGGTGGAATGCGATGTCGGTGCGGCCTATGCCGGGGCGGTGAGCCTTGATCTTGGACGGCTCAATCGCGTGATTGAGGTGGACAAAACCGCCCGCGCCGCCTTGATCGAAGCGGGAGCGACCGGCCCGCACTTCGATGGGGTGCTCAAGCAGCAGGGCCTAACGCTCCGGCACTTCCCGCAGAGTTATATGTTCGCGAGCCTCGGGGGCATGATTGCAACCCGGTCCGGGGGGCATTATGCAACCCGGCTCACCCATATCGATGAGATGGTGGAGGCGCTGACCTTGCTCACGCCCTCTGGACGCATGGAGACACGGCGGCTGCCCGGCTCGGGCGCCGGCCCGCAGCCCGAGCGGCTCGTATCCGGATCTGAAGGCACGCTTGGTGTGATTTCCAAAGCGTGGATGCGGCTTCAAGATGTGCCGGTGCACAAACAAAGCCGCACTGCCCGGTTTGCAACATTCGGTAAGGGGGCAGAGGCCGCCCGAGCGCTTGCCCAAAGTGGTCTCGATCCGTCCAATTGCCGGCTCATCGATGCAGCCGAAGCGCATTTGAACGGTGCCGGCGACGGGCACAGCGCGCTTTTGGTGCTCGGCTTTGAAAGCGCCGACCATCCGCAGACCGCCAAGCTGGAGCGCGCACTTGAGCTGTGCCGCGATTACGGGGGCGACATCGATCCGCCGTCGGAGCGGTCAAGCGGATCGGATGCTTGGCGGACGGCCTTCCTGCGCATGCCTTATTGGCGGGAGGTGTTGGTGCCGTGCGGCGTGATCATCGATACCTTCGAAACCGCGTGCCTTTGGTCCGAGTTCGAGGCGTTTCACGGTGGCATTACCGCCGACATGCATGCGGCGATCCGCCAGGTCACGGGCCAAGACGGGCTTGTCACCTGTCGCTTTACCCATCTTTACCCGGATGGACCGGCGCCTTATTTCACGTTTTTTGCCCGCTCCAGCCCGGGGGCGATGCTGGATCATTGGACGGCGATCAAACAGGTCGCCAATCGCTCGGTTGTCAGCCGTGGCGGCACGGTTACCCACCATCACGCCGTGGGCCGCGACCACCGCTCCGGGGGCTATGACGCGGAACGCTCGCCGACCTTTGCCAAGGCCCTCCAAGGCATGAAGGCTGCCCTTGATCCGGCGGCGATCCTCAATCCGGGGGTTTTGTTCGACCCTGCAGGGGCCGCGCCGCACATTGGCGGGGCGGTGGGCTAGCAGCGAGCCCTGGGGCAGAAAGCGCAATCGCGTGCGGCGCAATCGCAAAAGCCCTGCCCGCATTTCTGCCGGCAGGGCCCTTGGGATGGTTGTCTGCTAACTCGATACGGCCGATGCCGTTCGTCTCTCTGGTCGGGCGGCCCGGCGTGATCGAGAAAATGCAACCTCTAGTTTAATCGGCATTTAATAACATCAATCGATTGTCGAAAGGGTTTGTTTACCCGGCTCAGCCGGATTTGCGGAAGTCGGGTTTGCGTTTTTCAAAAAATGCGGCGACCGCCTCTGCGACCTCGGCCGAGTGCAAGCGCTCAAGGAAAAACTCCGCCTCATAGTCGATCCGCTCGGCAATTTCAGGCCGGTTTTTCTTCATCATGGCTTTGGTGATTTTGAGGGCCTCCGGCGCTTTATCGGCCAGGTCGCCGGCCCGGTCGAGGACAGCCGATCGGAAGTCTTCCTCATGCAGAATTTCTGACAACAAGCCGGCCGCATCGGCCTCCTCGGCGGTCATCATGCGGCAGCGCAGCAGCATGTCGGCGGCTTTTGGATAGCCGATGACCCGCGGCAAGAGGAGCGATGAGGCAGCCTCCGGCACGATACCAAGTTTGGTGAAGGGGATTGTAAAGCTTGCACTCGGCGCCGCGTAAACCAAATCGCAATGGAGCAGCATGGTCACCGCCACACCCACGGCAAGCCCGTTGACGCCCGCAACGATCGGCTTTTCGGCATTGTTCAGGGTGTGGAGGAATTTCATGACCGGGGCGTTGCGGAAATCACCGGCTAGATTCTTCACGACGTCGGGGCCGAAATCGGCAACGTCATTGCCCGAGCTAAATGCCTCCCCTTCAGCCAGGAAGACAATCGCCGCAATGGCATCGTCCGCATCCGCCTCTTTTAAGGCGGCCTCCAGGGCGCGATAGGCTTCTTGCAGAAACGCGTTTTTTTTCTCCGGCCGGTTAAAGATGATTTTGTAAAGCGGGCCGTCCGTCTCGGTCACGATCATGCTCATCGTGGGTTTCTCCTTCAGGCGTGCAATCGGGGCACTTGGTAAGCTCGGTTTCGATGCGGGCGGGGGCCTCGGTCAGGAAGCGTTCGATCACTGCGACTTCCCTTTCGGTGAACCCCTCCCGGAGCGCCGCGTTAAAGCGTTTGACCGCTGGGATGGCCGCCTTGGCGTAATCGCGGCCGCGGTCGGTGAGGGCCAGGAACGCGCTGCGCCGGTCATTGGGATTGGCCTCGCGCAGAGCGAACCCGGCCTCGACCAGCCGGTCGCCTAGGGCAGAGACCGCGGATTTGTTGATTGCCAGGATCTCAGACAATTCGGTTGTCGTGAGGGCCCCTTGTTTCTCAAGCACGAACAAAATGCCGTGCTGGGTCGAGGACAGCCCGTAGGTTGCCTTGAGGTGCTTGTCGATGGCTTTGTAAACCCCCTCATGGGACACATGAAGGAGGTGCAGCAATTTTGGTTCAGACATGAACTATCATTAGGCGAGCCTGGGCTCGATCGCAAGCCGGCCCCCAACAAGGCCTGCAGATGCGCCAAACCGGGCAACGCGCAAGGGATGAGGCCCCGAGCATCATGGCACGGCCATACCGCGGGCGACGGCCGGGCGCTCGCCGATGGTTTTGAGCCACCGGGCGACCGAGGCAAAGTCGGCCTCGGTTGTGCCATTCATGGTGTTGAACATTGGAAACGCGGCAACCACCCAGGGATAAACCGCCATATCGGCGATTGAGTAGGCGCCGGCGAGATAATCCGTCGTCGCCAGCTGCTCGTCCATC
>JBCDJA010000363.1:0-3169 GCA_038748465.1 Pseudomonadota bacterium | reverse complement strand
GGCGATGAGGTGTTTACGGAGCTGTTTGTCGGCTTTGGGGTGCGTGAGTTGTCGATGTCAGCCCAGCGGCTGCCGCGGATCAAGCGCCGCGTGCGCCTGTTGGAAACCGCTGAGGCCGCGCACTTTGTGGATCGCCTGATGGACGAGCGCGACCCGGCCATCATCGGCAAGCTCCTCCGCCAACGCCTCGAGCGCAGGGCTTAGTCGTACGCTTCCCTAAGCCTCTTAAAGCTCGTGTGGGAGAATGAATGCAACCAACAGCCCATCGGCTGTTCCGGGTGTCGCCCATTGCCCCGTCAAGCAATAGGGTATCAGGTCGGCCACAGAGAGCGGCGGCGGATCGTGTTTTTTTCTCGCCAAGCGCCGTATTGAGCGTTGATCCGGCAAGTAAGCTGCCCACTCATCCCCAAGGGTTGGCAAGCAGAAGCGCGTCTTGAGATGGTGAAACAGTGCGGCCGCTTGATCGGCATCGAGCCGCAAATCGTGCCAAAGCCGATCGCGTAAACGCACGTTTCGTTTGCGTGCCAATTGACTAACGAGCCTTATCAAATACTCGACCCGAATGTCCCGCTCCGAACATCCTGGGATCAAATAAGTCTTTGTGCGCAGTACTTCCGCAAAGTGGAGGACGCTGAATCTTTGAAGGAGGGTTAGGTCCCATGTGTAGCCATGCCCCCAGAACACGGGAGACCAGATCCCCTCCGGGGCGGGCATGCCGACTTCGTCGATCATAAAGTCCCAGAAATCGACATCGTCCTCGCCGAGCGCCACCCCTAAATCATGGCCCAAGCTGTCGTCCCAGTAGATGCAGGAAAACCCCTTGCCGTCGACCGCGTTCGGCAGGAAATCCTTTATGCGCCGAAACGTGTCGTCAGGCAGTGCGGGCGGCTCAAAGCGAGCGCGTGAGTCGGGCATGGAGGCATCGGCCAATCAGGGCAAAATCAAGTGCGAGCATAGCGCCTCTGTTCGCCGTCGTGCTCGACACTTTGTTTACCCAGTTGGGCGAGCCTGAGTGGGCGTCTTCTTACCTCATATAAACATTTCTTTATATGTTGTTGCGTTGCGGTAGGCGGGCTTGTTATAAGGCCGCCGAACAGAAGTATCCAAACTCACCGACAGTCTAAGGAGCTCCCATGAGCCACGCCCAAGCCGCCCAAGCGGGCGACTACATTGTTGCCGACATCTCCCTGGCCGATTGGGGCCGGAAGGAGATCGCGATCGCCGAAACCGAAATGCCGGGTCTGATCGCCTGCCGTGAGGAGTTTGGGGCCGACCAACCCCTGAAGGGCGCGCGGATTGCCGGGTGTCTGCACATGACCATCCAGACGGCGGTGTTGATTCAGACCCTTGAGGCGCTGGGGGCCGATGTGCGCTGGGCCTCGTGCAACATCTTTTCGACCCAAGACCACGCTGCTGCTGCGATCGCCGATGCCGGCACGCCAGTCTTTGCCGTCAAAGGCGAGACGCTGGAGGAATATTGGGAGTATGTGGACAAGATTTTCCATTGGCCCGGTGAGCCCGCCAACATGATCCTCGACGATGGGGGCGATGCGACGCTCTACATCTTGCTCGGGGCGCGCGCAGAAGCCGGGGAAGACGTGATCCCCAATCCGGGCAACGAGGAAGAGGAGGTGCTTAAGGCACAGATCCTTAAGCGCAAGGCGGCAAGCCCGGGCTGGTTCACCAAAATGCGCGATGCGCTGCAAGGCGTGTCCGAGGAGACGACCACCGGCGTGTTGCGCCTCAACCAAATGGCCGAGCGGGGCGAGCTTCCGTTTCCTGCAATCAACGTCAACGACAGCGTCACCAAATCGAAGTTCGACAACCTTTATGGCTGCCGGGAAAGCCTGGTGGACGGCATCAGGCGCGCGACCGACGTGATGCTCTCTGGCAAGACGGCCGTCGTGTGCGGCTATGGTGATGTGGGCAAAGGCTCGGCTGCCAGCCTGCGCAATGGCGGCGCGCGGGTGCTCGTCACCGAGATCGACCCGATCTGCGCGTTGCAGGCGGCCATGGAAGGCTATGAGGTCGTCACCATGGACGACGTGGCGCCCCGGGCCGACATCTTCGTCACCGCGACGGGCAATAAAGACGTGATCACCGTTGATCATATGCGGGACATGAAAGACCGCGCCATCGTCTGCAATATCGGCCACTTCGACAGCGAAATTCAGATCGCCGGCCTCAAAAACTTCAAATGGTCGCCGATCAAGCCCCAGGTCGACGAGGTGGAATTCCCCGATGGCAAGCGCATCATCGTGCTCGCCGAAGGGCGGCTGGTGAACCTTGGATGCGCGACCGGCCATCCGAGCTTTGTGATGTCGGCAAGCTTCACAAACCAAGTCTTGGCGCAGATCGAGCTGTTTAATCGCGGCAGCCAATACGACAACAAGGTCTATGTGTTGCCTAAGCATCTCGATGAAAAAGTCGCGCGGCTGCATCTGAAAAAGCTGGGGGCAACGCTCACGGAACTCTCAGACGACCAAGCGGACTATTTGGGTCTGGAACAGGCCGGGCCCTTCAAACCGGAAACCTACCGGTACTGAACAGCCAGCCGGATTGCGCCAGGCAGGCCGGCACCGTGTCGGACCGCTAGGCCCGCTGCCGCTTGGGCGCGCGCCCGCACCCAGGCTAAAAGGCACCGGGGCTCACAAAACCGTGGGCGCCGGTGCTTTTCGTTGTGGTCAAAGGGGGTGCGAATCAGCACACTCTCCGTAATGGGACATAGGGTCAAGGAATCCATCCGCACCCCAACGGATTTGCTTGATCGACGCTTAGTCCCGTGGTTCGTTCACGATGCTCAGTCGCGGCGTAAGCCGGGGTGTTGCCGTGGCCAGGCCGGTTTGCCCCCGCGAGCAAACAGCTTTGACCCGCAAAGTGAGACCTTGACCCGCCAAGTGGGAGTCGGACCCGCGAAGAGAGGGTTTGACCCGCAAAGAGAGAGGACGGCCCGGCCGATGCTGCCCCGATTGTCGTCAGCCTCCCATCGCCCGCCCACTATTTGGCCAGCCCGCAAGCCCGAGGGCAGGTTAGGCCTTGCGGTATTGGCGGCGGGGGCAGCCTTTGGCCTAATGGGCACACCGGCCCTTGCGGTCGTGGCCCCCCTCGACGCGCAGATCGCGGTCGAGCCCCAATGGGCCTATCTCGTTTACATCGCGATCGTGGCCGG
>JBCDJA010000362.1:0-3172 GCA_038748465.1 Pseudomonadota bacterium | reverse complement strand
GGCAAAGGCAAGTCCGGTGCTGGTTTTGCTTGAGGCACTGACGATCAGAATTTGCTGCGCCCCGAACCAATCGGCGGCTTTGAGGTAATCCCAAAGGCAAAAGCCGGTCACATGGAGCGGGAACAACAGCGCCCGTACATTATCATATCGCCGGTCATAGCCCGGCTCCGCCTCGACCCGGCGATAGGCGTTGTAGATTACATTCATCTTCGTGCGATGCTCGGTCCCATCGATAAACTGGCCAGGCGAAACCGCGACCGGTTTGAGTGTCAGGGCGCCTGCTGTTGGAAAATACCCATAAAGACGATCTCCCACGGGCACATCGCTGCATTGGCTTTCCACAACCTCGGCAAAACCCCAAACCGGAATAATTCCCCAGGTGTCGGCGGTATTATCCGTTGCCGGAAAAAACTGCCAATAGCCCAGGGTGTCCCCGGCCACGGCATAGGTCGTGTTGTTGGCGGTGAACGAAAAGCGCTCAATTTTGACGCGCACCTCACCGTCAGCCAGTGCAGGCATGCCTGCCCCGTCAACGATCCGCGTTTCTGCCAAACTTTTTCTTTTCACTTGAAATTGCGTCATGCCGTTTGTTCCGCGTCGAGTTGTTGGATGTAGTCAAATAATTTGCCGACGGCCGCCGGCGCCGTCGTGCTGATCCGTTTCAGGATCGCCATCTTTTCTGCATCATCTGGGTCCACACCGTCGATCATGGTGCTGAAGCCGTCGAGCCGATTGTTTAGCAGCCATTGCTGAAGTTCCGGCACCTGGCTCCAATTGTATTGGTTCATCATGAAGGCGGCCGTGAAACGCAGATAATCTGTGTCGTGATTGGGAAGCGGCACGACCCCGCAAAGCCGGTTCTTCTCCGCCTCATCGTCATAGGCGGCCTCGATATGGGCGATGAAGGCCGCACTGAACACGGGCTGGTAAGAGCGCACCATTTGCGGTGTGATGAGGTTGCCCTGGAAGATCGGAACGATTCTCTCATTCGTGATCGCCCGGGCCGAGCAATCCACATGCAGATGATCGGGCGAGGTGGGGATCTCGCCTTGCTCCAGCACAATGCGGTGCTTTTCTATCGCCGTCACCCGCCCCATGCGGACGATCGTCTTGATCCGCCGCATCTGCTCCAATTCGAGGGCGCTGGTGGTCGCCCCGTGGAACATACTGGGCCGCACCTTAGGATCGATGCGCAGGAAATAGCCGGCCGCCTCCAGCCGGTCGAACATGTCCGGGATGGACGTGGAGTTCACAATCGCCTCGAATTGGGCGGCCTGGGTGCCGACCGCATCGTTGAAAAACGGCTCCGTCGGCTGGGTGTTGCGCCGGTCGAGCAGCCAGGCGTCGCGCGGCATGATCCAGGTGATGGTGTCCGGGTCCGCCCCCTGCTGCAGCAGCCACAAACACGCATCGATGCCCGTCTTGCCGGCCCCAACGATCACATAGCCCGCCGGCGTGCGGCCCATGCGGGGCAAGTCGTTCAGCGGCATGAACCACGCCTCGGGGTCGACTGAAAAACTGGGGGTATGGGTGGACGGCACGGTGGTTTTGAGAAAGGTCGCGTCGACCACTTTGCGGCGGGCCGTGACCTGAAACGCCTGGCCACTCACAATGCTCCGGAACCGGCCCTCCCCCTCATATCGGCACATGGAATAAAACCGCACCCGCCCTGAGGGCAAAAAGGTCTGGTTCATCACCTGGTCGAAATAGGCGCTTACCTCCGCGCCGGAGGCTAGGTCCCCGAGGCCCTGATTGAGGCCCACCTGGTCGAGTGCCCCGCGGCTTAGCTCTTTAGAGCTGACCCCATAGAACGCGGAGGGCTGGTGCAAGGTGACGAAGGGATAGGCGTCGTTCCAATGGCCGCCGGGCTTGTGGTGCTCGTCGACGAGGAGGATGTCAGCATCGGTCTCGTGCAGCAGCACATCGGCAAAGGCCATGCCCACCGCGCCCGCACCGGCAATGAGATAATCCGTTTCAAGATGGTGTGTCGCCACCGAGGCCCCTCCCGTTCGGCTTTCTTGTCGCGCCTGCCTGTGCACCAGGGGCGCGCGTCGCCAATGGCTAGAGCCTAGGCCCAAGCGTCGGGCGCAACAAGGCCCGCCGTAACGTCAAGGGCGCGGCTTAGACCAAACGAGGCGTGTAACTCGCTGCCCCCCGCGCCGCTCTGCGCGTGTGGCCTTACGAGGGCACACGCAAACTATCAACGGGGACCTGAAGGGGCGTGGGCGGCGAGGCGATGAGGAGCTGGCCTATGAGCCCCGCCTGGCGATGGACGGCAACCGAGGGGTAATCAGGGTTTTCGAGCATGCCCAGGAATTTCGTGCGCGAGGGATAGTAGACACACAAAACCGCATCCCACGGAGCGTCCGCCCCCTGACCGATTGCAACCTCCTGCAGCGGGCCGTAATGCACGATGCGCGCGCCCATCGCCTCCAAGAGCCGGTTCACCTGTTCAAGGTAGATGGCATAGGCGCTTTCACCGCTTACCGCTGGGCGGCCATCGTCATACTCGGCGATGTCACGAAACTTCAGGAGATTGAGCATGACAAAAGGCTTGCCATCGCAGCTCTCCTGCAAGTGTTTGAGCTGATCGTCCGTCGGCCAAAAGGCGATTTCCATAGGTCTTTTCCTCCTGCACGTTTTCGTTAGGCGCGCCCCACCGCTCTCCCATTCAACCTCCCAAACACCACGGGATCGCCGAGTGCTGATCTCGGGTGTCGAAGGGACAGGCTGCGTTCCAATGGGCGCTGGACGCGGTGTGTGCCTCTTTTGTCGGGAGCCGGCGCGATGCCGCGGGCCCTTGGCAGCCAAGCCTAAGCTGGACCTCCGGGGGCCACAATGCCCGCCTTGAGATCAAGGGCGCGGCCCTGGCCTTGCCGTGCAGCGCACAGGGTGAACGCCGCAGGGCAATGGTACGGCGCATAAATACCGCATTTGCATTTTTACTTGACTTTTTACCGCATATATGGCATAAGCGCGGTAATACCCCATCCCTGCCGCGCACCTTGACCGGGACATTGCGGTTAAAGACGGCGCCTTTGGAAAGAGCGTCTTTGAAGAGAGCGCCTCTGGAGAGTATGATGAGAACCTACAACCCAAACGATCCGCGCCTGCGTTTCCTTGCTCCGGAGCACTTCAGCAGTCTGATGCCCGATGCCATGCGCCAGAAATC